>JANOAM010000480.1:0-13045 GCA_031411215.1 Betaproteobacteria bacterium | reverse complement strand
GCTGTCGATCCACGGGATCAGGCTGCCGCCCAGCGGGACACCAAAGTTGGCAGTCTGTTCGAGCGAGAGCCCGCGCTGGGTCGCCGCGACCTGGCGGTCAATCTCGAGGATGGCGCTGGCCGGGTTGTCGAGCAACGCCTTGACGGACGCATAGAGCGTGCCGTACTGCGTCAGCAGTTCGCGCATGTGCTGCGCACCACCACCGCTGGCAGCCTGGTAGGTGGTGGCCGTCATCCACTCCACCAGGTCGGCCTTGAACAGCGCGCCCAGGCCCATCAGCATGCAGCTGACGGTGCAAGTGCCGCCCACATAGGCCTTCACGCCCTTGGCCAAAGCGTTCTGGATCACGGGCATGTTGACGGGGTCCAGGATGATCACCGCGTCGTCGTTCATGCGCAGCGTCTTGGCGGCGTCTATCCAGTAGCCCTTCCAGCCTGCTGCACGCAATTGCGGGTAGACCGCCTTGGTGTAGTCGCCGCCCTGGCAGGTGATGATGATGTCGCAGCGCTTGAGCGCGGTCACATCATTGCCGCCTTGCAGGGTCTTCTCGTTCTTGGCCAGGCCTGCGATGGCCGTGGGCAGTGCGCCGCCGGCGCTGCTGGTGCTGAAGAACACCGGCTCGATGAATGCGAAGTCACCTTCGGCCTGCATGCGGTCCATCAGGACCGAGCCGACCATGCCGCGCCAGCCGACCAGGCCGACGACGGGATTTGCTGAGAGTGCCATTTCTAGTCTTGCCTTTCCGAGTAACCGGACCCCGCTTTGTCCCCGGCTCGTTTCGCCGGGGTCCAGAAGTGGGGGCGAGACGATCCGAGACGCTTACGTCTTGGTGGTGGTAATGGTTTTGCCAATGATGGCGGCAACAACCGCATCACCCATCTCGCGCGTGCCGACCTTGCTCGTGCCTTCGCTGTAGATATCCGCGGTACGCAGACCTGCGGACAGCACAGCCTTCACCGCCGACTCGATACGGTCGGCCGCGGCGGGCTGTTGGAGGGAGAAGCGAAGCATCATGGCAGCAGACAATATTGTAGCCAGCGGGTTGGCCACACCCTTGCCGGCGATGTCCGGCGCGCTGCCATGGCTGGGTTCGTACAGGCCCTTGTTGTTCTTGTCCAACGACGCGCTGGGCAGCATGCCGATGCTGCCGGTCAACATGGCGGCTTCGTCGGACAGGATGTCGCCAAACATGTTGCCGGTGACGAGCACATCAAAGGCCTTGGGTGCCTTGACCAGTTGCATGGCCGCGTTGTCCACGTACATGTGCTGCAGTTCCACGTCCGGGTACTGGGCGTGGACCTCGGTCACCACGTCCTTCCAGAACTGGAACGTTTCCAGCACGTTGGCCTTGTCGACCGATGTGACCTTCTTGTTGCGCTTGCGTGCGGCCTGAAACGCCACGTGAGCGATGCGCTCGATCTCCGGGCGGCTGTAGCGCATGGTGTCGAAGGCTTCTTCCGCACCGGGGAAGTGGCCGTCCACCGCCGTGCGGCGGCCTCGCGGCTGACCGAAGTAAATGTCGCCGGTCAGCTCGCGAATGATCAGGATGTCCAGCCCCGCCACCAGTTCCGGTTTCAGCGACGACGCGTGCGTGAGCTGCTCGTAGCACAGCGCCGGCCGAAGATTTGCAAACAAGCCCAGGTGCTTGCGCAGGCCCAGGATGGCCTGTTCAGGGCGCAGCGAACGTTCCAGCTTGTCGTACTTCCAGTCGCCGACCGCACCAAAGAGGATGGCGTCGGCTTCCTTGGCCAGCTTCAGTGTGCTGTCGGGCAGCGGGTGGCCGTGGGCTTCATAGGCAGCGCCACCGACCAGCGCGATTTCTGATTCGAACGTCAGGTCCAACACGTTCAGCACACGAACGGCCTGCTCGACGATTTCGGTGCCGATGCCGTCACCAGGGAGGATTGCGATCTTCATTGGGTTTGGTCTCAACCGAGTTGGGTTTGTGCAAGCCACGGTTTCGTAGCCAAGCGTTCCGCTTCATAGGCGCGGATCTTGTCGGCGTGGCGCAGCGTCAGGCCGATGTCGTCAAAGCCGTTGACCAGGCAGTACTTGCGGAAGGCCTGGACATCAAACGGCAGTTCAACACCGTCGGGCTTGATCACCACCTGGCGCGGCAGGTCTACCGTCAACTGATAGCCCGGGAAGGCCGCCACCTCGTCGAACAGCTGGCTCACTTGCGCCTCCGGCAGCACGATGGGCAAGAGGCCGTTCTTGAAGCAGTTGTTGAAGAAGATGTCGGCGTAGCTGGGCGCGATGATCGCGCGGAAGCCGTACTGGTCCAGCGCCCATGGCGCGTGTTCACGGCTGGACCCGCAGCCGAAGTTCTGGCGGCACAGCAGCACGCTGGCACCCTTGTAGCGGGCCTGGTTCAGCACGAAGTCCGGGTTGGGCTTGCGGGTGCCGGGGTCCTGGCCCGGTTCGCCCTTGTCCAGGTAGCGCCACTCATCAAAAAGGTTAGGCCCAAAGCCCGAACGCTTGATCGACTTCAGGAACTGCTTGGGGATGATGGCGTCGGTGTCGACGTTGGCGCGGTCCATGGGCGCGACCAGACCCTTGTGCACGGTGAAGGCTTGCATGGTGTTGGATCCTTTCAGCTGAAACGACGCACATCAACGAAGTGGCCGTGCAGCGCAGCGGCCGCCGCCATGGCGGGGCTCACCAGGTGCGTGCGGCCGCCATTGCCCTGGCGGCCTTCAAAGTTGCGGTTGCTGGTGCTGGCGCAGCGCTCGCCGGGCTCCAGCTTGTCGGCGTTCATGGCCAGGCACATGCTGCAGCCGGGCTCGCGCCATTCAAAGCCTGCGGCCTTGAAGATCTCGTGCAGGCCCTCGCGCTCGGCTTGCGCCTTCACCTGGCCGGAGCCGGGCACGACCATGGCCAACTTCACGTTGGCAGCCACCCGTTGCCCCACGCGTTTGACGACGGCGGCGGCTTCGCGCAGGTCTTCGATGCGGCTGTTGGTGCAGGAGCCGATGAAGACTTTGTCGATGGTGATGTCGGTGATGGCCTTGTTGGGCTGCAGGCCCATGTAGACCAGCGCACGTTCAATGGCGTCGCGCTTGACGCCGTCCCGTTCCTTGTCGGGGTCCGGCACACGGCCGTCCACGGGCACCACCATCTCTGGGCTGGTGCCCCAGGTGACCTGCGGCAGGATCTGCGCAGCGTCCAGTTCCACGGTCAAGTCGAACTTCGCACCTGGGTCGGACTGCAAGGTGCGCCAGTACGCCGCAGCCTGGTCCCAGGCCACGCCGGTGGGCGCGAAGGTGCGGCCCTTGCAGTAGGCGATGGTCTTTTCGTCCACCGCCACCAGCCCGGCACGCGCACCGGCTTCGATGGCCATGTTGCACACCGTCATGCGGCCTTCCATGCTGAGGCTGCGGATGGCGCTGCCGGCAAATTCGATGGTGTAGCCGATGCCACCGGCGGTACCGATGCGGCCAATGATGGCCAGCACCACGTCCTTGCCGGTGACGCCGGTACCGAGCTGACCTTCCACCTTGACCAGCAGGTTCTTCGCCTTCTTGGCCAGCAGCGTCTGCGTGGCCATCACGTGTTCGACCTCGCTGGTGCCTATGCCATGCGCCTGCGCGCCAAAGGCGCCGTGCGTGGACGTGTGCGAGTCACCGCAGACAACCGTCATGCCCGGCAGCGTGGCGCCGTTTTCCGGCCCGATGACGTGCACGATGCCCTGGCGCTTGTCCAGGAAGGGAAAGTAGGCCGCAGCACCAAAGGCCTTGATGTTGGCGTCCAGCTCCTGCACCTGCGCCTTGCTGGTGGGGTCGGTGATGCCGTCGTAGCCCCGTTCCCAGCCCGTGGTGGGCGTGTTGTGGTCGGCGGTGGCGACGATGCTGCTGACGCGCCAGACCTTGCGGCCGGCCAGGCGCAGGCCTTCGAAGGCCTGCGGGCTGGTCACCTCGTGCACCAGGTGGCGGTCGATGTACAGCACGGTGGTGCCGTCGTCTTCAGTGTGGACGACGTGTTCGTCCCACAGCTTGTCGTAAAGGGTTCGGGCGGTCATGGCTTGGAGCCTCCTGCAGCGGCGGATTGTCGATCCGGAAATTGTTCAACGGGGGGTTCAGCGGGGCACAGCGCGGCCACAAAACGCTGCACCACGGTGGGCAGCACGTCCTGCGTGCGGACCACCAGCAGGTAGTCGCGCTGCGCCCAGGGTTCGTTCAGGGTCAGCACCATCACGCGGAAGAGCTGGGCGAAGCGCTGGGCGACGGTGGCCGGCATCACAGCCACGCCCAGACCCGCTTCGACCAATTGCGCAATGGCGTCAAAGCCGCGCACCTGCAGCCGCGCCTTCAGCACACGCCCCTGGCCTTCGGCTTCGGCGCGCATCAACTCGTGCACGGCTGCACCCTGGTGCAGGCCCACGATGTCGTGCTCCAGCAGCTGTTCAAAACGCACCGCCTTGCGGGCGGCCAGCACGTGTCCAGCCGGCACCATGGCGGCCAACGCGCCTTTGCGATAGACACGGTGCGTCAGGCGGTTGTCCAGCATCGGCGGCACGCAGATCCCGGCATCGGCCCGGCCTTCGGCCACGGCCGCCTGCACCTCGGCGCTGGTCAGGTCTTCCAGGCTGATGCGGATCTGCGGGTGGCTTTGCGAAAACGCGGCCAGATCCGGCGGCAGGCATTCGCTGATGGCGCCGGCACTGGCCACGATGCGCAAGTGGCCCTTGATGCCACGCGAGAACTCGACCACCTCGCTTTCCAGCGCGTGCAGCTGCGCATGCAGGCTGCGCACATGGCGCACCAGCGCGCGACCGGCTTCGGTGGGTTCCACGCCGCGGGCGCGGCGATCAAACAGCGGCACACCGAAACGAGCTTCCAGGTCGGACAGACGTTTGCTCGCCGCCGCCAGCGCGAGGTGTTCACGCTCGGCGCCGCGCGTGATGCTGCGGGTGTCGGCAATGGCCAGCACGAGATTGAGGGTGGTGAGGTCGAATCGCATGGCAGGCCCTGGCTGCTGAGTGGCCACGCAGGGCCCCTGGAGTCCCGAACCATAGCCTTCGCAAGCCGCGTTGTGTTGCGTCGATTATCAATCAAGCCTTCGCACTAGGCGAAGTCTTGATCGAAGAGATCGGCAGCGTCTCGCAGCGCCGGCAAAGGTCCATCCCCCACCTGGGGCCCCCTTGAACGGGTGGGCTTCCGGGGGCCTGACTTACCAATGTCATCACCAATGCGTGAACATTGCCCTGACTGCATTTGGCGCCCCGTTCCACACTCGCGGCGGTCAAAAGCAGTGGTCGGAAGGCCACTGAAAGCAAGGAGTTGAAGATGCAGAACCAGACCTACAACCAAGTCAGCCAGACCCGTCAAAACCTCACCTACGTGCGCCCCAGGCGTGTGGAGGTGGAGCCCATCGTGAGCGCCGCCGCCCTGGTGGCGTTGGTGCTGGCCGTGAATGCCTGGTGGACACCGCCGGCCGCCCAGCAGTCCACGCCCGCCGTGCAAACCGCCACCTTGACGACTGCCTCCAGCAACTGAGCTTTTCTCGCCGCGCGCCCTGCTGCGCCGCCTTGCAAACCGGCCGCCCGTGATGGGCCTCCAGCCTGAGACCCCAGCACGCAAGACCGCGCCAAACGCGAACGACCCCTTCAAGGGCGTCTTGCCGGCACACAACTGCTGTCAATAATGGGCCAGGTGCGCTTCACGCACCGAAAGCCCTACCGATGACAAGCCGCGACCAAGCGAGCGCATCCACCCGCGGCCACGCTCACCAGAAGCACCGGCCGCTCCCCACGGGCTCCAGCCCGCACCAGGCCGAAGTCGACCTGGCCCGCGTCGGCCGGCATGAACAAGCCATCCAGGCGGCCACCACGGCCCTCGCCGCGCCCGGGCTGCGCCCAGATGAGCAGTTGTCCTTGCTGGAGTTGCGCGTAGCCAGCCGGCTGGCCTTGCTGGACCTGCAGCGCGCCGAGCACGATGCACAGTCGATGGTGGCGCTGGCGGAGCGCAGCCGCTCCGGCGCGCACCGTGCCCAAGCCCTGGCGACCCTGGCCCATGTCCAGACGCGGCAGGAACGCGGGCCCGAAGCGCGCGCCTGTGCCGACGCCGCCGTAGCCGCAGCGCGCGCCGCACGCAGCCGCGCGCTGATCGCGCTCACCCTCCTGCGCCGCGCCACCGCCACCTTCCTGACCACACCCGAGGCCGCAGCGGCCGACGCCACCGAGGCGGCCTCGCGCTTCCACACGCTGGGTGACCGCTCGGGTCAGGGTCAGGCGCTGCGTGTGCTGGCCGCCGTGCGCGTCGCGCAGGCGGACAGGCCCGAACTCCAGACGATCTTCGATGAGGCGATCGCGCTGCTGCGCGAAGCCGGCGACAAGGCCAACCTGAGCCGCGCTGTCAACAGTGCCGCCAGCAGCCGGCGCAGCATGGCACTGCGGCTGCGGGGCCTGAAGCAGGCGCTGCAACTGGCACTGGAAGCCGGCGACAGACACCAGGAGGTGGCGGCGCGTCACAACCTCGGCCTGACCTACAGCCGGCTTGGACTGAACCGGCACGCGCTGAGGATGATGCAGCAGGTGCTGACGCTGCGCGGCGACAACCTGCGGCCGCTGGCCCTGCTCAATGTGCTGGACATCATCGCCTTCATGCAGCGTTTCCTAGGCGACCGGGCCGGGCTGGACAAGACACTGGGCGCGCTGCGCGAAACCCTGTCACAGCTCGCACCGGACGAGCGCGACAACCGCGCCCGCGCCCACAGCCAGGCCGTCTGCGACAGCCACGCCCGGGGTGTGGCCGCCGCCGCCGTGGCCCAGGTGTGGCGGCGGGCGGCAAAAGCCATCGCCTCGCCGGACTGGCTGGTCCTCCTGTGCTGGGCGGCGGCCTCCCAGGCGAGCCGCCAGGCCGAGCAGCACGCGGCGGCGCTGCGTGACGGTGCACGCGCGGCGCGCATGCTGCGCCAGCGCACCGGCCGGACGGGTGGCGGTGCCTATTCGGACAGCTGGGTGCTGTGGCAACACGCCGCCGCCCTGGCCGCGTTGGGCCGCGAAGCCGCAGCGCTGCGCGAGGCCGACGCGGGCTACCAGCTGTTGCTGGCCGAGGTGCACGCGCTAGGCGACGCCGGCCTGCGCCGCAGCATCCTGCACGCGCCCGACGGCCATGCAGAACTGCTGCAGCACTTCGTGGCCTGGGCGCGCCGGGCCAGCTGGCCGGCGGAACGCTACAGCGCGCACCTGGCCGGCAGCGATGAACTCGGTGAGACCGTCGAGCGGCTGGTCGACACCGGCCTGCGGCTGAACGGCCTGGGCAGCGAGGCCGAGCTGCACGAGTTCCTGCTTGACGAGGTGGCCGAACTTCTGGGCGCACGGCGTGTGCTGCTGGTGCTGGACGGGCCCGGCAGTGAACACGTGGCCGGTGCCCACCTGCCGCAGGGCGAAACGGCCGCCGCGCTGCACCACGCGGTCGGGCCCTGGCTTGCCCAGGCACGCATCGAACGCAGCGCGCGCCTGCGCCACGGCCCTGAAGGTGGCGAGCCGCTGGACCAGCGCAGCTGCCTGGTCGCGCCCTTGCTGGTGAAGCAGCAGTTGCTGGGCTTTCTGTATGCCGACCTGGAGGGCCTGTTCGGCCGCTTCCACGACAGTGACCGCGACCTGCTGGCGGCCCTGGCAGCCCAGGCCGCCGTGGCGCTGGTCAACCTGCGTACACAGGAGGGCCTGGAGCGTCAGGTGGCCGAGCGCACCGCCGCGCTGGAACAGCGCGCGGCCGAGCTGGCGCTGATCAACAGCGTCCAGCAGGGCATCGCCGCCAGACTCGGTTTCCAGGCCGTCGTCGATCTGGTCGGCGACCGCCTGCGCGAGGTCTTCCGCAGCGACAGCCTGAGCATCCGCTGGTGGGACGACACCGCCGACACGTTGACGACGCTGTACAGCGTCGAGCACGGCCGGCACCAGCCGCCGCGCCCGCCCAATCCTTTTCCGCGTCGCAACCAGCTGGCCGTGCAGGTGATCGGCGGCACCGCCTGCACCGCCGGCACGCGGGACGAACAGAGTGCCTTGGGCATGAACGGGTCCGTGCCGGGCACCGATTGGTGCCTGTCGATCGCCGGCGCACCCATCCGCGGCACGCAACGCGTGCTGGGCGCCATCGTGCTGGAGAACCACGAACGCGAGCACGCCTATGGTGAAGCCGACCTGCGGGTGCTGACCACGATCGGCGCGACGATGGGCGTGGCGCTGGAAAACGCGCGCCTGTTCGACGAGACGCAGCGCCGCAACGCCGAGCTGGCGGTGATCAACAGCATCCAGCAAGGCCTGGCCAGCCGGCTGGACCTGCAGGGTGTTATCGACCTCGTCGGCGACCGCCTGCGTGAAGTCTTCTCTGCGGATGTGGTGGGCATCGTGCTGCTCGACCGCACGCGCGACACGGTGAGCTACCCCTACATCGTCGACCACGGCCAGCGCTTCCGTCCCGAGCCCGCGCCGCGCGGCGGCATCTCGGGCGTGGCGATGGACGAGCGGCGCACGCTGGTGTTCCACACCCACGCCGAGCTCGCGGCCTTCCAGCGCGAGCTCGCCATCCCGTCGAAGACCGTCGGCAACCCGGCGATCGTGGACCATTCGTTTGTCTATGCGCCACTGCTCACCGGCGATGGCGCGATGGGCCTCATCTGCATCGGCAAGCAGCCGCCACACGCTTTCGCGCCCAGCGACGTCAGCCTGATCGAGACCGTGGCGGCCAGCCTGTCGGTGGCGCTGCAGAACGTGCAGAGCTTCGAGGCCGAGCGCCAACGCGCTGCTGAGCTGGCGGTCATCAACACCGTGCAGCAGGCGCTGGCAGGCGAGCTCAACCTGGCCGGTGTCTACGACGCCGTCGGCGACCAGCTGCGCCGGGTCTTCCCCGGCCGCACCGTGATCCTGCGGCGCCTGGACAGCACGACCGGCCTGCTCGACTTCCAGTACCTGGCGCGCTCTGACGGCGAGCGCATACGGGTCCCGCCACGGGCGGCCGCAGGGTTCGCTGTCCAGGTCTTGGCGAGCGGGCAAACGCTGGTCATCAACGAGGGCATGGAGCAAGCCATGGCCCAGGCCGGCTCCAAGCCGATGAGCGGCAAGCGCGCGCTGTCGCAGCTCGTCACGCCACTCGCGGCAGCAGGCAAGGTCGTCGGCCTGATCTACCTGGTGGACCACGAACACGAGCACGCCTTCAGCCCCGCCGAGGTGCGCCTGATCGACACCATCGCCGCCAGCATGAGCGTGGCGCTGGAAAACGCGCGCCTGTTCAACGAAACCCAGCGCTTGCTGAAGGAAACCGAAGCACGCAATGCGGAGTTGGCGGTGATCAACGGCATTCAGCAGGCTGTGGGTGCGGCGCTGGACTTCCAGGGCATTGTCGATGCGGTCGGCGACAGGCTGCGCGAGGTGTTCGGCAGCGGTGACCTGGGCATTCGCTGGTGGGACGAGCCGTCCTCGACCCTGTGCGGCCTCTACAGCTGCGAACATGGGCAGCGCCTGCCAGCCAACATGCTGAAGGTGGTGCCCGGGAGCGAAACCGATCGCGTGCTGCGCAGCCGGCAGGTGACGGTCTACAACTCCGCCGAGGAACAAGTGGCCAAGGGTGTGCCGGTGACTCCCGGAACGGACCGGGCGCGCAGCGTCCTGATCGTGCCGATGCTGGTCGCCGACCGGCTGCTCGGGGTCGTGACGCTCGAAGACCACGAACGCGACCACGCCTTCGGTGCCAGCCATGTGCGGCTGGTGCAGACCATCGCCTCCAGCATGGCGGTGGCCTTGCTCAATGCCAAGAGCTTCGAGGCCGAACGTCAGCGCGCGGCAGAGCTGGCCGTGATCAACAGCATCCAGCAGGGCATGTCGGGCTCGCTGGACTTCCAGGCCATCGTCGACCTGGTGGGCGACAAGCTGCGCGAGGTGCTGCAGCTCCAAGACATCGGCATCCAGTGGTTCGACATGGTGAACGAACGGCTGCTGTTCCTGTACGCCTACGAACACGGCGAACGCCTGAGCATCGAGCCGATCCCGCTGCCGAAGGCCAGCAGGCGCTTCATCCGCACCCGCCAGCCGGAGCTGTACCGCACGGCGGCCGAACAGGTCGCTGCGGGTGTGGGCGCGATGCCGGACACCGACCAAAGCCTTTCCAGCGTCATCGTGCCCATCGTCGGCAATGACCGCGCGCTCGGCCTGCTGGCCATGGAGGACTACGAGCGCGAAAACGCGTATGGCGATTCCGAGCTGCGCCTGCTGCAGACGGTTGCGGCCAGCCTGGGACTGGCGCTGGAAAACGCGCGCCACTTCGAAGAGACCCAGCGTCTGCTGAAGGAAACTGAAGCCCGCAACGCCGAGCTGGCCGTGATCAACAGCATCCAGCAGGGCCTGGTGGCGCAACTGGACCTGAACGCCATCATCGAACTGGTGGGCGACAAGCTGCGCGAGGTGTTCGCCACTGGCGACATGGGCATCGTCTGGTTCGACGAAGCCACCGAGCTCCTCACCATGGCCTATCTCTACGAACACGGGGTGCGGCGACACGATGTCGCGCCGTTCAAGATGACGCGTAGCGAACGCAACCTGCGTTTGCTGCGCGAGCGCCGCGCCGTGGCCATGAACTCAGCCGACCAGGGCGGCACCGCCGTGCCCGGCACCGACCTGCCGAAGTCCGACATGCGTGCGCCGGTGGTGGCCGCCGGCCGTGTCATCGCGCTGGTGGGCGTTGACAACTTCGAACGCGAAGACGCCTTCGGCCCCGACGCGCTGCGCCTGCTGGACACCGTCTGCGCGGCCATGGGCCTGGCGCTGCAGAGCGCGCAGCTGTTCGGCGAAACGCAGCGCAACGCACGCGAATCGGCGGCCCTGTCAGAAGTGGGCCGCGACTTGTCGTCCACCCTGGACCTGGCCCGCGTGATGGACCGCATCGCCGGCCACGCGAAGGAGTTGCTGCAGGCACAGAACAGCGCCATCTTCCTGCCCGCCGAAGGCAACACCTACCGCGCAAGGGTGGCGCTGGGCGACCTGGCCGACTCACTCAAGACCACGGCCGTCGAACCGGGCCGCGGCATCATCGGCAGCCTGATCGCCAGCGGCCAAGCCGAGTTCATCAACGACAGCGCAGCCGACCCGCGCGCGGTGCCGATCCCGGGCACGCCGCTTCAGCCCGACGAGCGCTTGATGGTCGTGCCGCTCAAGTCGGGTGACGCGGTGCAAGGCGCGATGGCGGTGTGGCGCAGCGGCGGCCAACCCTTCGAGGCGCACGAGCTGGCGTTCCTGGAAGGCCTGTCGCAACAGGCCGTGATCGCGCTGAACAACGCACGGCTGTTCGACAAGACAGAGGTCGCGCTGCAGCGCCAGACTGCCAGCGCCGACATCCTGCGCGTCATCAGCCAGTCGCCCAGCGACGTGATGCCGGTGGTGGACGTGATCGTCCGCACGGCGCGGCAATTGCTGGGTTGCCACCGCACCGCCTTCCTGCGGCGCGAGGGCGAGGTGCTGCTGGCCATGCGCACTGCCAAGGCCGACGGCCTGTCGCCGGGCGGGTTTGGGCAGATCCCGCTCGACGCGGCAGACAACTTCCCGTCGCGCGTGCTGGTATCCCGCGCACCGCTGCACATCCCGGACTGGTCGGCGGTGGAGTTGCCCGAGCACGAACAGGCCGTGCAGCGACAGACCGGCTGCCGCGCCTCGCTGATGCTGCCCTTGATCCGTGGCAGCGATCAGGAAGCCCTGGGCGTGCTGGTCTTCCAGCGCGACAAGCCCGAACCCTTCAGCGAAACAGACATCACCCTGGCCCAGTCCTTCGCCGACCAGGCGGTGATTGCCATCGAGAACGTGCGCATGTTCAGGGAGACGCAGGAAGCACTGGAGCGCCAGACGGCCACGGCCGACATCCTGCGCGTGATCAGCCGCTCACCGACCGACGTGCAGCCCGTGTTCCTGGCCATCGCCGAGCGCGCGCGCACGCTGTGCAGTGCCGACTGGGGCGCCACCTCGCGTGTCGAGGACGGCCGCGTGCACATGACCGGCGCCAGCGGCCTGGCCGCGGACGCCGAAGCAACCATGCGCGCGCTGTTCCCGATGGCCGTGGGCGATGCCCCGCAGAACATCCGCAGGGCACTGCTTGAACGTGCACCCGTGCAGATCCCCGACGTGCTGCAAGACGCCGGTTACCCCAACCCCGACAGCACGCGGCAGATCGGCTTTCGCAGCGTGATGTCGGTGCCGCTGATGCGCCAGGGCCAGGCCATCGGCACCATCGGCGTCGGGCGTGGCGAACCGGGCGCCTTCCCCGACCACGCCGTGGCCCTGCTTCAAACGTTCGCCGACCAGGCCGTGATCGCTATCGAGAACGTGCGCCTCTTCAACGAGACACAGGAAGCGCTCAACCACCAGACGGCCAGCGCCGACATCCTGCGCGTCATCAGCGCGTCGCCCACCGACACGCAGCCGGTCTTCGACGCCATCACCGCCACGGCGGTGCGCATCCTGGGCTGCGACCGTGCGGCCTTTTCGCGTGTCGAAGGCAGTCACTACGTGCCATGTTCCGTCAACACGCCTGCCGGTTTCGAGAACGACCGCTGGACCGAGCCGGTGCGCATCGACGCCGCAGCCAACTTCCCGTCGCAGGCGATCGTGGCCAAGCAGGCGGTGCACATCCCGGACTGGGACGCCATCGAGTTGCCTGAGCGCCAGAAGATGATCCGCGAGACCACCGGCGCGCGCGCCTCACTGGCCGTGCCCTTGTTGAACGCCGACCAGAGCATCGGCGTGCTGATGCTGTTCCGCAACCGGCCCGGCGGCTTCACGCCCAGGGAGATTGCGCTCGCGCGGACTTTCGCCGACCAGGCCGTGATCGCGATCCAGAACGCGCGGCTGTTCAAGGAGACCCAGGAAGCGCGGGCCGTGGCTGAATCGGCCAACGAAGCCAAAAGCGCCTTCCTGGCCACCATGAGCCACGAGATCCGCACGCCGATGAACGCCGTCATCGGCATGAGCGGGCTGCTGCTGGACACGCCGCTGACGGAAGAGCAGCGCGACTTCGCGTCGACGATCCGGGACTCCGGCGATTCGTTGCTGACCATCATCAAC
>JANOAM010000479.1:0-3260 GCA_031411215.1 Betaproteobacteria bacterium | reverse complement strand
GGAATGCTGAAGAAGCGCTCCATCAGGAAGGAGCCCAGGATCAGGAAGGGCAGGCTGGTGACGTTGTTGGTGATGATGGGGATCCAGGCGTTGGGCAGCACATGGCGCAGCAACACACGGCCTTCGCTGGCGCCCTTGCTGCGCGCGGTGCGCACGTAGTCGGCACTGGCCTCGTCCAGGAACAGCGTGCGGTACAGGCGGATGTCCGGCCCCATGCTGATGACCAGCAGGATGATCCAGGGCAGCGCCAGATAGGCCACCGCACCCGGCCCAGTCACGTAGCCGCTGATGGGAAACCAGCCGAACTTGAAGGCCAGCACGTATTGCAGCACCAGCACGTAGACCAGGCCGCTGATGCTCATGCCGGCAATGAAGAGCGCCCGGCTCATCTTGTCCAGCAGGCCTTCGCGCCAACGTGCGATGACCAACGCCAAAGCCACGTTGACCACACCACCCACGAAAAAAGGTGGCGCCGTCACCGACAGGCTGACCAACGCGCCCGCCTTCAGCTGCGTGGCCAGGTCTTCACCGGTGACGAAACTCTTGCCGTAGTCGAAGGTGACGATCTGGCGCAGGAAGTCCAGGAACTGCAGCGGCAGGCTCTTGTCCAGGCCCCACTGCTGGCGCAGGTTGTCTATGGCCGCAGGCGTGGCGTGCTGGCCCAACGCCACACGCACCGGGTCAGGACCAAAGGCGTTGAACAGCAGGAAGGTGAGCAGCGCCACGCCCAGCACCGTGGGCACGGTGAGCAGCAGGCGCCGCAGCACATAGGCTGTCACGGCGGGATGCCCTTCTTCTTCACCGCCATGTCGATGTCCATGTACATGAACTCGGGCGCCATCAGGTTGCGCTTGAAGTTGCGCACCCAGTTCTGCTGGATGCCGAAGCGAAGGGAGTTGTAGCCCAGCACCACCGGCACTTCCTCGCGGATCAACTCGTTCATCTGCTTGAACAGCGCCAGACGCTCCGGGCCGCTCTGCATGTGGCGCGAGGCTTCATAGGCCTTGTCATAGGCCGGGTTGTTGAAACCCGCATGGTTGGGCCCGGGCGGTCCGTTCTTGCCGTAGAGCAGCTGGAAGAAGTTCTCCGCGTCGGGGTAGTCGGCCTGCCAGGCCGAATCGGCGATCTGGTACTTGGCGCCTTCCAGGTTCTTCAGGTAAGTGGGCCAGTCCAGGAACTCCCCCTTGAGTTGCACCCCGGCCGCGGCGAACTTGGCCTTTTGCAGGTCGGCCGCATTGCGCGAGGCGGCCGTGGTGGTGCTGTACATCACCGTCAGCGGGGGCAGGCCCTTGCCGTCCGGATAGCCGGCCTCGGCCAACAGCTTCTTGGCCTGGGCGAGGTTGTAGACGTAGGTGGTGGCGCCGGTGTCGCGTTCGCTGCCCGGCAGGTCCAAGGGCACGATGCTCTTGAGCTTCTGACCGCGGCCGTTGAGAAGCACGTCGATCTCGGCCTGCATGTCAAACAGGTACGCCAGGGCCTGGCGCAACTTCTTGTTGCCGCCCAGCAGCGGGTCCTTGAGATTCAGCGCCCAGTAGGTGCTGTCCAGGCCCGGCGTGTAGTAGATCTTGAACTTGCCGCTGAATTCGGCCGTCATCTCGAAGGCATCCGCCTTGCGCACGATCATCTTGGTGAAGTTGGCGCGGTCCAGGCCCTGCCAGTCCAACTCGCCCTTGAGCAGTTTCAACATGCGCGGCTGCGGCTCCTCGATCAGCGGCATCTCCACCACGTCGACAAACGGCAGCTTCTTGCCAGCGTCCTTCAGCAGGCCCTTGTCGGCGTCACCCGGTGCGCCCGCCGTGGGGTAGCTGCCGTGGTAGTTGGGGTTCTTCAAGAGGCGCAGCACGCCCTTGCGCTCCACACCCGTCAGCGTGAAGGGCCCCGTGCCCACGGGGTTGATGCTGAACTGGTCGCCATACTTGGCCACGGCTTCCGGCGACACCACGGACGTGGAAGACGACGCCAGTGAAAACAGGAACAGCGGGTTGGGCTTGGTGAGCTTGATGCTGAACGTGTGGCTGTCGATCTTCTTGATGCCGTCGATGACCGCCTTCGACGTGTCACCCTTGGGCCCCGCCTTGGCGGTGGCCGCGTGGAAGGCATCCATGCCCACGACCGCACCGTCCATCAGGAACCAGCTCTTGACGTTGATGTTGGCGTCCGCAAAACGGCGCAGGCTGAAGATGACGTCGTCGGCCGTCAGCTCACGGCCCTTGCCGCCGGGAAAGCAGGCGTTGTCGTGGAAGCGCACGCCCTTCTTCAACTTGAAGGTGTAGGTCAGCTTGTCGGCGCTCAACTCCGGCAAACGTTCCAGCAGGTCCGGCTCCAGCTTGAAGGGGCGCTCCAGGTAGGCGTAACGCAGCAGCGTGCTGTAGACCATGGCGATGACATCGTGCGACTCGCTGTCAAACTGCCGCGGCGGGTCCAGCGATTCGAATTGCCCTGTGCGGGCGTAGTTCAGCACCTTGGGCTCTTGCGCCAGCGCGGGGCCGGGCAGTGCTGCGATCAACAGCAACGCGGTCAGCAGAGATTGGACACAGGTCCGAGTGAACATGCAGGTCTCCAGAAGAGTCTTTGCAAAAGCCAGGGCTTGGTCGTCAGGGCTTTGGACGTTTTTGCGCCAAGTCGATGTCAAGGAATTCAAACTCCGGCTGCAGCAGGTTGCGCTTGAAGTTGCGCAGCCACTTCTGCGTCACGCTGACACGCACCGGGCTGTAGTTGAAGAGCACGGGCGCCTCTTCCAGCACCAGGGCGTTCATGTCGCGGAAGTGGGCCAGGCGTTCCGGGCCGTCAGCCATGTGGCGCGTGGCCTCGTAGCCGCGGTCGAAGGCGGCGTTGACCCAAGAGCCCAGGTTGGGCCCCGGTGCCACGTTCTTGCTGTAGAGCAGCTGGTAGAAGTCTTCGGCGTCGGGGTAGTCGGCGTTCCAGGCGAAGTCGGCAATCTGGAAGTTGCTGGCCTCGGTGACCTTCACAAAGCTGGGGTAGTCCAGGAACAGCGCTTTCAGCTGCACGCCTGCGGCCGCGAAGCGGGCCTTGTACAGATCAAAGCGGTTGCGTGTGTCGCTGTCGATGTTCTGGAACGTCATCGTGAAAGCCGGCAGGCTCTTGCCACCGGGAAAGCCCGCTTCGGCCAGCAAACGCTTGGCGGCTTCCACGTCAAAGCTGCGGCGTGTGGCGCCGGTGTCGCGTTCACTGCCCGGCAGGTCCAGCGGCACCAGGCTGCTGATGAACTTGCCGCGGCCGTTGAGCAGCACCTTGATCTC
>JANOAM010000478.1:0-8177 GCA_031411215.1 Betaproteobacteria bacterium | reverse complement strand
CGCTCCCTCCGGCTTCTACGTCCCCAACACGCCTGCACCCACGCCCGCGATGCGCTCGCCGGACTATGTGCAAATGTCGACCGCCGCCGCCATTACACTCGGACTCGTCCCCGGCAGACTTTACCGCTGCTCGTGCACGCGCTGCCTCAACCTATTGCTGACCTACCCCGAAGGCTGCCGCGCCAACTGCGCCTACTGCGGCTTGGCC
Source organism: Betaproteobacteria bacterium (assembly GCA_031411215.1). Taxonomy (GTDB): domain Bacteria; phylum Pseudomonadota; class Gammaproteobacteria; order Burkholderiales; family Burkholderiaceae_C; genus Rubrivivax. Next base: position 7,969 of record JANOAM010000478.1, on the reverse strand, counting down.
CGCCACCGCGAAGCCTCCCGCAACTACGCCGACCGCAACTTCATCCGCGTCGATTGGCCAGCAGCCCCGCTCGACCAAATCATCGACCAGGTCGCAGCCCAAGGCGTCCGCATGGTCGGTGATCTGCGCGCCGGCTGCGGTGTAGGCGTCATCGGTGGCGCTGGCGGCCACGCCGGCACCGCTTTGCACACGGACGGTGTGACCCTGGGCCTTGAGTTTCTTGGCCGTCTCGGGGGTGACCGCCACGCGGGTTTCCCCCGCTGCGGTCTCGAGCGGTACGCCTATGAGCATGGAGGCCTCCTCGCCGGTCCTGTGCTGTTGGACTGTGCTGTTGGAATATGCGCCTTTTGGGGGCGGTGGAAGCTAACACAATTCCATAGGCGGGCCGATTGCGGACGCTGCGTATGGACGGGCCCGGAAAGGGCGTCGATGCAGCCTCTGCGCGCGCTCAGGGCCCCCCGTGCGCGGCTTGCAGGTGGCGGGCCAGGAACTCCAGCAAGCGGCCATAGAAGCGGTGCTGGCTGTGCAGGTAGCCCATGCCGTGGCCCTCGCCGTCCAGCACCAGCCACTCGTAGGGCTTGCCGGCCTTTTCCAGTGCCGCACGCAGCTTCCTGGCGTGGCCCAGCGGCACCCGTTTGTCGTAGTCGCCATGGGCGATGAGCACCGGTGCGCGGATCCGGCTGGCGTGGCGCAGCGGCGACACAGCGTCGAAGGTGGCCTGGTCCCGCTTGCGGTCGCCGATGGTCAGCCGCATCAGCTCGCGTGTCATCTTGTTCTCGTTGCTGTCGGACCAGTCGGTGAACATTTCGCCGATGTCCGATACGCCCGCCAACGTCACGCCGCAACGGTACAGCTCGGGCGTCTTGACCAGGCCCCACATGGCGGCATAGCCGCCGTAGCTGGCACCGTAGATGCAGATACGGGCCGGGTCCGCGATGCCGCGGCGTATCAGGTCCTGCACGCCGGCCGTGATGTCGTCCTGCATCAACAGGCCCCACTGCCCGTAGCCCGCCTGCTCAAAGGCCTTGCCAAAGCCCGTGGAGCCGCGGAACTGCGGCTGGAAGACCACGTAGCCGCGGGAAGCCAGCAACTGCACCTCGTCGTTCCAGCCCCAGTAGTCGCGCGTGGCCGGCCCACCATGCACCAGCACCACGGTGGGCTGCGGGCCCTGGGTGTCTGCCGGGCGCGTCAGGAAGGCGGGGATCTGCAGCCCGTCCGGTGCGGCGTAGTGGTAGGTCTCCATGGGCCGCATCGTGCTGCGGTCCAGTGGCTGGCGGTTCAGGGCCAGCAGCCGCAGCTCGGCCTTGGGCACGTCCAGCAGATGCCAACGCCCCGGGTCGGTGTCGCTGTACGAATGGATCAGCACCTGGCCGGCCGTGCTGCCACTGAGTTCGTTGATGCGCCCGGGCAGCACCTCGTCCACGGCGGCCTGCACGGTCTTCCAGTTGGCGTCCAGCCAGTGGCGCGTGGGCTTCAGCCCCAGCGAATAGAAGCTCAGGGCCGTCTCGCCGCGCAGGGTCTCGCCGGGCGCCACGTCTGCCCGGTCGTCGGCCAGCATCGGCGTGGCGTGCCCCAGCGGCGGGCCCGCCAGCGGGTTGTGGCGGAAGACGGCCCGGCGGTCGCGGCCTTGCCGGCTGAGGATGACAAGTTCGTCGCGTTCGGCGGATGCAGCCAGCGGCGTCCAACTGTCGTCGGTGATCTTGAAGGTGTCGATCTCCACCCAGTCCTGCCGGCCATGCGGCAGGTACCACAGGCGCAAGGTGGTGTCGTCGCGCCAGAAGCTGGAGTCGGCCAGCATGACGGTGCGCAGATCGCCCTTCTCATCAAAGGTCCAGTCCAGCGCGGTGCCGCGCATGGGGTGGCGCAGGCGGCGTGACTTGCGTGCCTTCACGTCCACCAGGGCCACGGTTTCCCGGTCGTCGTCGTCAAACACCAGCATCAGCGCCGACTCGGGGTCCGCGGGCACGGCCTTGCCGATCACCTTGGTGCCCAGGGCGGCCACCTTCTTGCCATCCAGGTCCACCGCCTGGGCTTCGGGGCCCAGGTCGACGGCCAGCCAGGTCGAGTTCACCCAGCTGATGCGCCGGGGCGTCTTGAGCACGCGGTAGAAGCCTTCGGTGACCCACTGGCCCTTCACGATGACCTTCTGGCTCATGTCGCGCAGATCCAGGACCTTCACTTGGTTGGTGAGCAGCGCGTGTTCCAGCAAGGCCACATGATGGCCGTCGGGCGAGATGACCGCCTGTGTCACACCGTAGGGCGTGAAGTAGGCCTCCATGGGCAGGGCGGACTTCGAAGGCGCCTTGGCCGCGGCCGGGGCGGCGGCTGACGCCGCTGGTGCTGCAGCGGCGGGCGCATCAGCCCGGGCCAGCATGCACACGCCGCTCAAGGTGCATGCCGCAAGGGCATGCAGCAGCAGCGCCTGTGGTCGACGGTTCATTCCGGTGGCTCCTCCCGGGCAGGCTGATGCTGCCTCGCGGGTCATTCTGGCATCCGCGGCCCACGGGCCCGTCCCGTTACGATGGCCGACATGACGACCCGCTGGACCCCCAGTGTGACCGTCGCGGCCATCGTGCGCGACACGCACGAACCTGCGCGTTACCTGCTGGTGGAAGAGCACACGCCGGAAGGCCTGAAGCTCAACAACCCGGCTGGTCATCTGGAGCCCGCCGAGAGTCCGGAGCAAGGTGTGGTGCGCGAAGCGCTGGAGGAGACTGCCCGCGTCTTCACGGCCACGGCCTTGGTCGGCGTGTACCTGTCGCGCTTCCAGCGCCCGGCCACCGGTGAGGATGTGACCTACTTGCGCGTGGCCTACGCGGGCACGGTCGGTGAACCCTTGCCGGGTCGTGTGCTGGACGAGGGCATCGTGCGCACCCTGTGGATGACGCTGGACGAGGTGCGCGCATCCGCGCCGCGACACCGCAGCCCGCTGGTGCTGCGCTGCATCGAAGACCTGGCCGCAGGCCGTGTGCACCCTTTAGCCGTGGTGCGGACCGACGCCAGCCTCTTCGCGCCCGACGTGAAGCGCTGAGGCCTCAGCGTTGTGGCGTGCCGGGCGCCGGCGACGTCCAGCGCAGCTTGCGGTAGATGGTGTTGCGCCCCACGCCCAGGCGCCGTGCGGCGAGCGCGATGTTGCCGCCAGCCGCGTCGACCGCGTTGCGGATGCTCTGCAGTTCCTGCGCGCGCAGCGACTGGCTGGTGTCCTCCGCTGTGGCCTCTGTACGCAGCTCGTCGGGCAGGTGTTCCGGCGTGATCGGGTCAGGTCCAGCCAGCAGGGCCGCCGTGCGCAGCACCGTGTGCAGTTCGCGCACGTTGCCGGGCCAGGCATGGCCTTGCAGGAGGCTCAGCGCTTCGGGGCTTAGCTCTGCGGCGTGGCCCAGACTGTCCAGCATGCGACCGGCCAGCACGGCCAGGTCGCTACGCTCGTGCAGGGGGGGCAGGGTCACCGTCAAGCCGTTCAGCCGATGCTGCAACTCGGCACGCAGGCCCGTGGCGCGCAAGGCTTCCGTGCTGGCGCAGATGAAGTCCAGGTCCAGCACCACCGCCTGGGTCTGGCCGGGCGGTGTGACCCGGCCTTCCTGCAGCGCGTGCAGCAGCCGCGCCTGCAGGGCCGGCGGCAGGCTGCCGGCGTCGTCCAGGAACAGCGTGCCGCCATTGGCCTGCAGCAGCCGGCCCAGCAGGCCGTCGGGGCCGAAGAGTTCAGCCTCGGAAGGCTGGTCCGGCAGGCTGGCGCAGCGCAGCGCCACAAAGGGCCGTGGTGCGCGCACCGAGTCCTGGTGGATGGCGCGCGCCAGCACACCCTTGCCGACGCCCGCGTCGCCGACGATGACAACGGGCACGCCCCGGTCCAGCACGCGCTGCAGCCGGGTCACCGCGGCCGCCACCTGCGCATCGCCGGTAAGCAACTGCTGCAGGCCGGGCGCGGCGTCGCGGGCCTGCTGCGGTGCCACCGGTTGGATGGCGGTGGCCGCCACGCTGCCCCAGGCCGACCAGTTGAAGCGGGCGTGGATGTGGAAGTTGCGCCCCCCGGCGGTCTGCACGCCCATGGGCGTGGCCAGCGGACTTCTGAAGCGGTCCACCAGGGCGCCCACCGCGGTGCCGAACAGGGAGCCTAGGCTTTGTTTGCGCAGCGTCGCGCCGTTCAAGCCCAGCTGTTCCAGCGCACTGCGGTTGGCGCCCACGATGCGGCCGTCCGGTGCCACGGCCAGGATGCCTTCCATCAGGGTGTCGATGAATTCCGGCCGGTTGTGGAAGTGCAGCCGCATGGCGTTGCGGTGGTCGTCGCTCAACCAGTGGTTTTCGATCATGCGCGCCGACATCTTCACCAGCGCCATGGTGTGCTGGTGGTAGCTGCGGTGGTCGCCGGTCACGTCCAGCACGCCCAGGATGTTGCCGCGCGGGTCCAGGATGGGCGCGGCGCTGCACGTCAGGAAGTGGTTGGCGTGCATGAAGTGCTCGTCGGCATGCACGAGCGTCGGCAGCTCTTCCATCAGCGCCGTGCCAATGGCGTTGGTGCCCTTGGCGCGTTCGGACCAGTTCACGCCCGGCTGCAGCGCCACCTTGCTGGCACGCAACAGGAAGTCGTCGTCGCCGATGCTGTGGATGATGGTGCCGGCGCTGTCGCACAGCACCACCATGCTCTCGGTGCCGACGATCTGCTCGGACAGCATTTCCATCACCGGCGCGGCGTGGGTGTGCAGGCGGCGGTTGCGCTCCCGCACGACCACCAGGTCGGGCCTGCCCAGCGGTGCGTAGTCGGGCCTTTCGATGCGCGACAGGCCCAGCGCCGTGCAGCGTTCCTGCGACTGCTCGATCACGCCCACGTGGGCCGCGTCCAGGCCCAGCGAAGACGCGATGGGGCGCGCCAAGCCGGCGGCTCTGCGGCGGTCCGGGGCGCTGGGCGTGGCTGCCATCTCGTTCGTGGCCATCGCGTGTGGTCTCCTGCGGCGTGCAGGTGGATGTTAGGCCTGAAGGCCCGATGGGCGTCAGGTCATGCGCTCAGGTCATGCGCTCAGACCATGCGCTCAGGGCAGCGAGGCCACCCAGCGCAGCAACAGCGCGCTGACACGTTCCGGCTGCTCCATGGTCAACATGTGGCCGGCACCGGGCACGATCTCCAGCTGCGCGTGGGGCCTCTGGGGCAGAAGCGCCACCATCTCGCGCGACAGCTCCGCGGGGGTCAGCTGGTCGGCCTCGCCGCAGGCCACCAGCACGGGGCAGCTGATGGCGCCCAGGTGCGGGCGGCTGTCCACACGCGCCATCACCGCGCGGTTCTGCGCGATCAACTGGTTGGCGCCAGCGCGGCCCAGCATGTCCAGGTAGCGGCCCACCAGCCCCGGCTGCTTCTGGTGCGTGGGGTGGAAGGCGAAGAGCACGTTGGCGCGCAGCACCTCGTCCATGCGGCCGGCGGCGTACAGCTCGCAGGCCTGGTTGCGCAGCGCGATCAACTCCGGCGTGTCCGGCCGTGCCGACGTGCCCAAGAGCGCGATGGCGCGCACACGTTCGGGCGCCTGGCGGTGCATTTCCAGCGCCAGCATGCCACCCATGGACGCGCCCACCAGCGTGTGTTGACCGGGCCCTTCGGCCAGCAGCTCTTTCCACAGCAGCGTGGCCATTTCCGGCAGCGTGGCGGCGCGCGTGTGGGCGTTGCTGGTGTGCACCTGGGCCACGCCGCGCAGTGCTGCGGCCTGGTGGGCAAAGAGTTCATCGTCGCAGGCCAAGCCTGGCAGCAGGATCACGGAATTCATCGGCTGAGTTTGCCAGGGCTTTGCCACGGGTTTGCACACCCCTGCTGCGGCTATGCTGTGCATATGAGCAACATCGCCCCCTTCCACCTGGCCTTCCCCGTGCACGACCTGCCCGCTGCGCGCCACTTCTACGGCGGCCTGCTGGGCTGCCCTGAAGGCCGCAGCAGCAGCGAGTGGATCGACTTCGATTTCTTCGGCCACCAGATCGTCACCCACCTGAGCCCGCCCAAACCGGGTGAGGACCACACCAACGCGGTGGACGGCCATGACGTGCCAGTGCCGCACTTCGGCGTGGTGCTGGACTGGGACGACTTCCATGCGCTGGCCGAACGCCTGCGCACCGGCGGCGTCAAGTTCGTGATCGAGCCCTACATCCGCTTCAAGGGCCAGGTGGGCGAACAGGCCACCATGTTCTTCCGCGACCCTTCGGGCAACGCGCTGGAATTCAAGAGCTTCCGCGACCGCAGCCAGCTCTTTGCCAAGTGAAGCGCTCGTTGGTAAAGCGCTCGTGACCGAACTGCTCTTCATCCGTCATGGCGAGACCGACTGGAACCGCCGCCAGTGTTTCCAGGGCCAGATCGACGTGCCGCTCAACGGCAACGGCCTGGAGCAGGCGCGCCGCCTGGGTCTGCGCCTGGCGGCCGAGCCGCACGATGTGCTGTTCAGCAGCGACCTGGGCCGCGCCCGGCAAACCGCCGCGCCGGTGGCCGCAGCCTGGGGCCTGCAGCCGGTGCTGGTGCCGGGCCTGCGCGAGCAGAAGTTCGGTGAATGGGAAGGCCTGGACTTCCCCGCCATCCAGCAACGGTATGCCGACCTGTGGCCGCTGTGGCTGGAACAGGACATCGACTTTGCCGTGCCCGGTGGCGAAAGCCTGCGGCAGTTCCATACCCGCGTGCTGGGTGCTGTGAACGACTTGGCCGCACAGGCTGAAACGTCAAAGCCCGGCCAGCGCCTGGCCATCGTCACCCACGGTGGTGTGCTGGACATGCTGTGGCGCACCGCGCAAGGCCTGCCGCTGACGGGGCTGCGCGAATGCCCCATTCCCAACACGGGACTGAACCGCCTGCGCTGGGCGGGTGGTGCGCTCAGCGTCGACCGCTGGGCCGACGATGAGCACGTCAAGGACCTGTTGCTGCCGACCTGACTACCGTCAACTCAACTACTGCCAGCTCAGCGCCGACAGGTCGTTGACGAACAGCGGCATGTCCTTCCACAGGCCCTTCAGGCGCGCGTTGGCCACCGTGATCCAGGTCGGCTGGTACAGGTAGGCGTGCACCGAGTCGCGCGCCACCAGTTCCTGGGCCTGGCCCATCAGCTTGTTGCGGTCTTCGGCCTTCACTGTGGACTGGATCTTGGTCCACAGCGCATTGAACTCTGCGGACTCGTAGCCCCAGTAGTAGCCGGGCCGCGCGAAGTTGCCGAAGTCCAGCGGCTCCACATGGCTGATCACGGTCAGGTCGTAGGCCTTCTGGCCGTAGACGCCGGACAGCCACTGCGCCCATTCCACGTTCTCGATCTTGGCGACGATGCCCACCTTGGCCAGTTGCGCCGCGATGACCTCGCCACCCTGGCGCGCGTAGGGCGTGGGCGGCAGTTTCATGGTCAGTTCCAGCGGCAGCGCCACGCCGGCCTGGTGCAGCAGTGCGCGCGCCTTCGCCAGGTCAAAGCTGTTGACGGCGGTCAAGTCCACATAACCCGGCGTGCCCGGCACCAGGTAGCTGCCGATGGGCGTGCCGAAGCCGTCGGCTGCGCCTTCGACGACGGACTTGCGGTCAATGGCGGCGGCAATGGCGCGGCGCACCAGCACGTTGTCCAGCGGCTTCCTCTTGTTGTTGATGGCCAGGATGGTCTTGGCCCGGCTGCCGCTGATGACAACCTGGTATTTCTTGTTGCCCTGGAACTGCTGCAGGCTGCGCGCGGCGGACACACGCTGGAACAGGTCCACGTCACCCGACAGCAGCGCGGCCACCTGCGCGGCCGGGTCGCTGATGAAGCGGATGACCACCCGCTTAATCTTAACGTCCTTGGCATTGCGGTAACCGTCCCAGCGCGCCAGCGTCACGGCCGATCCCTTGGCCCAGTTGTCCAGCTTGTAGGGGCCGGTGCCCACGGGCTGCGTGGCGTTGCTGGCCACGCTCTTGGGTTCCACGATGATGGCCGTGCCCTGGCCCAGCTTGAACAGCAGGTCGGCGTCGCCGTTCTTCAGCGTCAGCACCACGGTG
>JANOAM010000477.1:0-14116 GCA_031411215.1 Betaproteobacteria bacterium | reverse complement strand
GAGGCGCTGCGCTACGGCTCCTTCTCCACGGCCGGTGAGTTTGTCTACGACCACCCTTTCCAGTGGGGCAGCAAGCGAACCGGCCCGGACCTGCACCGCGTGGGCGGCAAGTACAGCGACGAGTGGCACCGTGTGCACCTGAACAACCCACGCGACCTGGTGCCCGAATCCAACATGCCGGCCTACCCCTGGCTGCTGAAGGACGCGGTGGACGCCGACGGCATGGCACCACGCCTGAAGGCCTTGCGCATGGTGGGCGTGCCGTACACGGACGACGAGATCGCCAAGGCCGCAGAAGACGTCAAGGGCCGCACCGAAATGGAGGCACTGATCGCCTACCTGCAGGTGCTGGGCACCGCCCGCAAGTAAGGAGGCTGGCATGGACATCAACGACCTCCGAATCGCCGTCACGCTGATCAGCCTGTTGCTGTTCATCGTGCTCATGCTGCACACCTGGAGCCGGCGCCGCGCCGCCGAACACGCCGACGCCGCGCTGCTGCCCTTCATGGGCGGCGACGACGCACCCGTGCAGACCCCGGCCCAGAACAACCGAGAACAAGGAGCCTCGCTGTGAGTGACTTCATCAACAGCGGCTGGCCCCTGTTTGTCGCGGCTGCCACCGTGCTGGGGCTGGTCGCCTGCCTGGGCCTGCTGTTCGTGGCCAGCCGCCGCCGTGTCATGTCGGACGACAACACCACCGGCCACGTCTGGGACGAAGATCTGCGTGAACTGAACAACCCGCTGCCACGCTGGTGGATGTGGCTGTTCGTGATCACCGTGGTCTTCTCTGCCGTCTACCTGGCCTTCTACCCAGGCCTGGGCACCTACTCCGGAACGCTGCAGTGGACCAGCCAGAACCAGTACGAAGGTGAACAGGCCAAGGCACGCGCCGCCATGGCGCCGGTCTACGCCAGGTTCACGGCCATGTCGGCGGACGAACTGGCCAAGGACCCGGTGGCCATGGGCATAGGCCAGCGCCTCTTCCTCAACACCTGCGCCGGTTGCCATGGTTCCGACGCGCGTGGCAGCAAGGGCTTCCCCGACCTGACCGACAGTGACTGGCTGGGCGCGCACGACCTGGACACCATCAAGAAGACCATCGTCGAAGGCCGCACGGGCAACATGCCGCCCATGGCCGCTGCCGTGGGCACGGCAGAGGACGTGAGGAATGTGGCCCACTACGTGCTGAGTCTGTCGGGCAGTGCGCACAACGACATCGCGGCCCAACTGGGCAAGGCCAAGTTCGGCGCCTGCGCGGCCTGCCACGGGCCGGACGGCAAGGGCAACCCGGCCTTGGGTGCGCCCAACCTGAGCGACAAGATCTGGCTGCATGGCTGGGGTGAGCAGGCCATCATCAGCATGGTGAACAGCGGCAAGACCAATGTCATGCCTGCCCAGGGCCGGCTGCTGACGCCGGAGCAGGTGCATGTGCTGGCCGGCTATGTGCTGAGCCTTTCAGCGTCGCAGCGCGTCGCCACCAACTGAAACGGGTCCACGCTTGAACGACGCAGTCATCAGCCTGTACCTCAAGCAGAAGAAGATCTATCCGCGCGCGGTGTCGGGCTGGTTTGCAGGCTGGCGCTGGGCGCTGGTGTGGGCCACTCAGTTGGTGTTCTATGGACTGCCCTGGCTGGAATGGAATGCCCGGCAGGCCGTGCTGTTTGACCTGGGCGCGCGCCGCTTCTACATCTTCGGGCTGGTGCTGTACCCGCAGGACTTCATCTTCCTGACGGGGCTCTTGATCGTCTCGGCCTTTGCGCTCTTCCTGTTCACTGCGGTGGCGGGGCGGCTGTGGTGCGGCTACGCCTGCCCGCAGACGGTCTACACGGAAATCTTCATGTGGGTGGAGCGGCACTTCGAAGGCGACCGCATGCAGCGCATGAAACTAGACGCGGCGCCCTGGTCCGCGCAGAAGCTGCTGCGCAAGGGTGGCAAGCAGGCGGTGTGGATCTTCATCGCTTTGTGGACGGGTTTCACCTTCGCCGGCTACTTCACGCCCATTCACGGACTGGGGCAGTCGGCGCTGTCCTTCGGACTCGGGCCTTGGGAAGCGTTCTGGATCCTGTTCTACGGCTTCGCCACCTATGGCTTTGCCGGCTACATGCGCGAGCAGGTCTGCAAGTACATGTGCCCCTACGCGCGCTTCCAGAGCGCGATGTTCGACAAGGACACGCTGATCATCGGCTACGACACGGAGCGTGGTGAACCGCGCGGCACACGAGGCCGAAAGACCGACTTGAAGGCCGCGAACCTGGGCCACTGCATTGACTGCGAACTGTGCGTGCAGGTCTGTCCCACCGGCATCGACATCCGCCAGGGCCTGCAGTACGAATGCATAGGCTGCGCCGCCTGCATCGACGTCTGCGACGGCGTGATGGACAAGATGAACTACCCGCGCGGCCTGATCCGCTACGACACGCTCAATGGCATCAGACAGCATCTCAGCCGGGGCCTGGAGTTGCGCCGCATCTTTCGCCCGCGTGTGCTGGCCTATGCCGCCGTGCTGGGCCTGCTGTGTGCCGGGCTGCTGGCCGCGCTGATCATGCGTTCGCCCTACCGTGTGGACGTGGTGCGCGACCGCGGCACGCTGGCGCGCATCGTCGACAACGGCTGGGTCGAGAACGTCTACCGTCTGCAGATCATGAACGCCACCGAGCAGCCGATGACGCTGCGCGTGGAGGCGGCGGGCTTGCCGCGCATGACCAGCGACTTGAAAGCCGACGTGGCGCTGTCGCCGGCCGAGGCGCGCTGGGTCGTCGTCGCCGTGCGCGTGCCGCCTGAGGTGGCGGCCGACGCCGGTGCCGGTAGCCACGCCATACGCTTCGACGTGAGCTCGGTGCCGGGCGCAATTGGCGACAACACGCGCCATGTGTTCGAGAAGTCCACGTTCATGGTGCCGCGCTGATGCGGCCACGTTTCCAGGAGACCTGCATGTCCAAGCCCCTACCCGACGCCCAGACGGATTCACCGGCCTGGTGGCGCCTGCCTATCGTCTGGATGGTGATCGGCGGCCCCGCGGTCGTGGTGGTGGCGAGCTTCGCCACACTGGCGCTGGCCATCCTGAACCCGGACCCTGTGATCGGCTCGCAGGCGTCTGACCGCTCCGCGGTGCCAGCCGTTCAGGCCCGAAATCACGCGGCTTCCCCGCAACGCTGAGCGCAGCGGCAGCGTCGTGAAGCGGATCGCGCAACGCACTGCGGCCATCGCCTGGCCGGCTTTCCTGGTGGCGGCCGTGCTGGAGGTGGCCGTCTTCGCCTTTGTGGACCCGCGGTCGCTGCACACGATGGCAGGTGAGGGCCTGGGCTTGTCAGACATGGCGATCTACTCGATCGCTTTCCTGGGCTTCTGGGCGTGCACAGCGGCGGCCTGCGGCCTGGCCGTGCTGCTGGAGCGTAGCGCCGATGACATCAACGCCGGGCCTCTGTCTGAAGGCTGACCGGCGGCTGAAGACCAAGCCTCAGCAGGCGGTGCCGTTGACCAGCTTCTGCAGCGCGTCCGGGTTCAGCACCTCGATGTGGCGCTGCTTCACGCTCAGGATGCCTTCTTCCTGGAAGTGCGAAAAGGCCCGGCTGACGGTCTCCAGCTTCAGGCCCAGGTAGCTGCCGATCTCCTCGCGTGTCATGCGCAGGATCAGTGAACTGGCCGAGAAACCGCGTGTGCGCAGGCGCTGCGTCAGGTTCAGCAGAAAGGCGGCCAGCCGCTCTTCGGCGCGCATGCTGCCCAAGAGCAGCATCACGCCATGGTCGCGCACGATCTCGCGGCTCATGATCTTGTGGAAATGGCGCTGCAGGTCAGACAACTCACGCGACAGGTCTTCCAACTGGTCGTAAGCGATGACGCAGACCTGGGAGTCTTCCAGCGCCAGGGCGTCGCAGGTGTGGCGGTCGGTGCCGATGCCGTCCAGGCCGATCAACTCGCCGGCCATCTGGAAGCCAGTGACCTGGTCGCGTCCGTCTTCGGATGAGACGCAGGTCTTGAAGAAGCCCGTACGCACGGCATACAAGGACGTGAAAAGGTCGCCAGCGCGGAACAGGGCTTCGCCGCGGGCCACCGCGCGGCGTGCGGAGACGATGTCGTCCAGCCGGGCCATCTGGTCATTGGAAATGCCCACCGGCAGGCACAGTTCGCGCAGGTTGCAGCTGGAGCAGGCCACCTTGAAGGGTTCGATGCGGACGACAGGGATTGCGGCTTGCATGGCTGGTGGGCTCCGACAGCAGGCTTGAAGTATGGCCCAACGCCCTTCCAGGTCTGCCCGGTTCTCCCGCTTGACAAGCGCTTGCGTTGGATCAAGACCCCGGCAGGCCACTTTGGCAAAGTCCGCCCATGAGCATGGCCGCACCCACATCCACGTCCGCACAACCGGTTTCCTTGAGCGACGAACAGTTGCGCAAGCTTGACGTCCCGGGCCCGCGCTACACGTCCTACCCCACCGCCGACCGCTTCGTCGAGGCCTTTGGCCCGGCCGAGTACCGCCAGGCCCTGCGTCAACGGGCCGAAGGTGCAGTGGTGGGCGGCGCGCCACCGCTGTCGCTGTACGTGCACATCCCGTTCTGCGAGTCGGTCTGCTACTACTGTGCCTGCAACAAGATCATCACCAAACACCACAGCCGCGGCGCCGAGTACCTGCAATGGCTGCAGCGTGAGATCGACCTGCACAAAGAAGCGCTGGGCGTCCCGCAGGGCGTGTCACAACTGCACCTGGGCGGGGGCTCACCGACCTTCCTGTCTGATGACGAACTGGGCCAATTGATGGCCATGTTGCGCGGCGCGTTCAAGCTGCTGCCTGGCGCCGAACTGTCCATTGAAGTCGACCCCCGCACGGCGTCGCGCCAGCGCCTGCGCAACCTGTCGGCCATGGGCTTCAACCGCATCAGCTTCGGCGTGCAGGACTTTGATGCCGACGTTCAAGTGGCCGTGCACCGTGTGCAACCCTACGAGCAGGTGGCTGAGCTGGTGGCCGAGGCCCGTGCGCTGAAGTTCGAGTCGATCAACGCCGACCTGATCTACGGCTTGCCCAAGCAGACGCCGGCGTCCTTTGCGCGCACCATCGCACAGGTGGCGCAACTGCGTCCGTCACGCATAGCGCTGTATGCCTACGCGCACCTGCCGCAGCGCTTCAAGCCGCAACGCCGCATCGAAGGCAACGCCTTGCCCACGGGCGAACAGCGTGTGCGCATGCTGGGCGACGCCCTGGCGGGCTTCATCGGCAATGGCTACGTGTACATCGGCATGGACCACTTTGCGCTGCCCACCGATTCACTGGCCGTGGCCAAGCGGCAAGGCCGGCTGCACCGCAACTTCCAGGGCTACAGCACGCAGCCGGACTGCGACCTGGTGGCGCTGGGCGTGTCTGCGATAGGCCGTATCGGCGCCACCTACAGCCAGAACGCCAAGACCCTGGAGGAGTACCAGGACGCGCTGGCGCAGGGCAACTTCCCTATCGTGCGTGGCTTGGCGCTCAGCCGGGACGACCTCTTGCGCCGTGCGGTGATCATGGCGCTGATGTGCCAGGGGCGGGTGGAGTTTGAGTCCATCGAACTGGCCCATTTGATCAAGTTCCGCGATGTCTTCCAGCCCGAGCTGGCGCGGCTGCGCGAGTTGCAGGACCTGGGCCTGGTGCAGATGTCCGAGCAGGAAATCCAGGTCACCGCCACCGGCTGGTTCTTCGTGCGCGCCGTGGCCATGGTGTTTGACAGGCACCTGCAGTCGGACCAGGCGCGCGCGCGCTTTTCTCGCGTGATCTGACCCGTGGATGCCGTGCTCGTCGCCAGTGCCAGCCTGCTGGGTCTCGCCGGCTTGCCCCATTGCACGGCGATGTGCGCGGCGCCCTGTGCGGCAGCGTGTGGTGGTGCGCCTGGGGACTATCGCGCCAGAGCCTTGGCCTTCCAGTTGGCGCGCATGGCCGGCTATGCCGGCGCCGGTGCCGTGGCCGCCGGCAGTGTGGGCGTGATGGCCAGCCTGTCGCAGTGGAGCCCGGCCTTGCGGCCCTTGTGGGCGCTGTTCCACGCCGGGGTGCTGTCCCTGGGCCTGTGGTTCGTCTGGCAAGGTCGTCAGCCGGCCTGGATGGGCCGACTGGGCCGGGCCCCGGCATCAGCGCCGTCCCCCGTTCCCCAAGGCTGGCGGCAGATGCAGGGGCCCGCGCGTGCCGCGGCTGCGGGCGCTGCCTGGGTGGCCTGGCCCTGCGGCTTGCTGCAGTCGGCCTTGCTGGTAGCGGCGCTGGCCAACACACCGGCGGGTGGTGCCCTGGCGATGACCGGGTTTGCGTTGGCGTCCTCAGCCGGGCTCATGGCCGGGCCCTGGCTGTGGGCCCGCCTGCAGGGCGGCGGGCTGGTGGGGCTGTCTGAAAGCGGCTTGATTCGCGTGTCGGGCCTGTTGCTGGTGCTGGGATCCGGGTTTGCCCTCAGCCGCGGGGTCTGGCACCAGGTGGCTGCGTACTGCGGCTGGGCCTGAGCGGCCGTGCAGCCGTGCAGCCGCTCTCATCATCAAGGCCCACCAACAAGAACGCCCGGACAAGCCGGGCGCTTTTGCGGGTCCGCCCCGGAGGGCGCCCTGAGGGCCGGTAGGACCGGACCGTCTTACTTCTTGGCGGCAGAGGCGGCCACGGCGGGCTTGGCTTCTTCCTTCTTGGCTTCGGCCTTCTTGGCAGCGGAAGCGGCCGGGGCGGCAGCAGCGACGGGCTTGTCAGCGGCGAAGGCGACGGAAGCGAAAACGGTGGCGATCAGGGCAGCCAGGATCTTGTTCATTTGGGAGGTACCTTTGGATAAGTGCTTATGAAAATGCCTCCATCGATGGGAGGCAGCATGCCAACGCCGGCCCGCACCGGTCGGTTGACAAGCGCCGTGAACTAAAATATCGGACTTCCCTCTCACTGCCCGCTGTGCAGTCCCGCCCGGCCCTGGAGACCTGATCCATGTACCTGCACATCAAGGTGCCCGCGTTGGGGCAGAAGATCACCGTCAACGCGGACTTTTCCCTCAACGTGCCCGACCAGGTGGTCATCCCTTACATAGAAGGTGACGGCACGGGCCTGGACATCACGCCGGTGATGCTGAAGGTCGTTGACGCGGCGGTGGCCAAGAGCTACGGCGGCAAGCGCAAGATCCACTGGATGGAGGTCTACGCTGGCGAGAAGTCCACCAAGATCTACGGGCCGGACGTCTGGTTGCCCGAAGAAACCCTGCAGGCCGTACGCGACTACGCGGTGTCCATCAAGGGCCCATTGACCACCCCCGTGGGCGGCGGCATCCGCAGTCTGAACGTGGCGTTGCGACAGGAACTGGACCTCTACGTCTGCCTGCGTCCCATCCAGTACTTCAAGGGTGTGCCCAGCCCGCTGAAGGAACCGGAAAAGACCCACATGGTGATCTTCCGCGAGAACAGCGAGGACATCTACGCCGGCATCGAATACGAAGCCGAGAGCGACAAGGCCAAGAAGCTGATCAAGTTCCTCATCGAAGAGATGGGTGTGAAGAAGATCCGTTTCCCGAACACGTCCGGCATCGGCATCAAGCCGGTCAGCCGCGAAGGCACGGAACGCCTGGTGCGCAAGGCGCTGCAGTACGCCATCGACAACGACAAGCCCAGCGTGACCATCGTGCACAAGGGCAACATCATGAAGTTCACCGAAGGTGGCTTCCGCGACTGGAGCTACGCGCTGGCTCAGCGCGAGTTCGGCGCGGAGATGATCGACGGCGGTCCGTGGTGCAAGTTCAAGAACCCGAAAACGGGCAAGGACATCGTCGTCAAGGACTCCATCGCCGACGCCTTCCTGCAGCAGATCCTGCTGCGTCCGGCCGAATACTCGGTGGTGGCCACGCTGAATCTGAACGGTGACTACATCTCCGACGCGCTGGCCGCGCAGGTGGGCGGCATCGGCATCGCTCCGGGCGCCAACCTGAGCGACAGCGTCGCCATGTTCGAAGCCACTCACGGCACGGCGCCCAAGTACGCGGGCAAGGACTACGTGAACCCGGGTTCCGAAATCCTGAGCGCAGAGATGATGCTGCGCCACATGGGCTGGACCGAAGCGGCCAACCTCATCATCAGCAGCATGGAAAAGTCGATCGCCAGCAAGAAGGTCACCTATGACTTCGCTCGGCTGATGGAGGGCGCCACGCAGGTGTCGTGCTCGGGCTTTGGTCAGGTGATGATCGATCACATGTGACGCTTGGCGCTGCGCGCCCGGTCCTGCCAAGCCCGCCTGTGCGGGCTTTTTCTCGGGCCACGGGATGCTCGGCAGGCGCTGATCGGTCCGGAAGCGACGGAAAGTAGGCCGTGCTCGGGTCTTGAAGCCCGCCGATTCAGGTCAATATCGGTCGATGAAGACCCTGCTGGCGTGCAACCCTGCAGCCAGAAACCAAGTCGATAGAATGAGTCATGCCCGACGAAACGCCCCCAACGCCTGCACCGCCAGTACCACCGGCCCGCGAGCCGGATGGTGTGGTCGTCGCAGAGCGGAAGGCAGCCAAGACCAAGCCGCCGACGCTGTACCAGGTGGTCTTGTTGAATGACGACTACACACCGATGGAGTTCGTCGTGATGGTGCTCCAGAGGTTCTTCCAGCGTGACGTGGATACGGCCACACACATCATGCTGAAGATCCATCACGAAGGCCGCGGCATCTGTGGTGTCTACCCGAAAGATGTCGCCGCAACGAAGGTCGAGCTGGTGCTCACGGCTGCACGCCGTGAAGGGCACCCGCTGCAATGCATTATGGAGGCCGCATGATCGCGCAAGAGCTTGAAGTCAGCCTGCACATGGCGTTTGTCGAGGCGCGCCAGCAGCGCCACGAATTCATCACGGTGGAACACCTGTTGATGGCGCTGTTGGACAACCCTTCCGCTGCGGAAGTGCTGCGCGCCTGCGCGGCCAACATCGAGGACCTGCGCAAGAGCCTGTCCACCTTCATCAAGGAAAACACGCCCACCGTGGGCGGCTCCGAAGAGGTGGACACGCAGCCCACGCTGGGCTTCCAGCGGGTGATCCAGCGCGCCATCATGCATGTGCAGAGCACGGGCAGCGGCAAGAAGGAAGTCACCGGCGCCAATGTGCTGGTGGCCATCTTCGGCGAGAAGGATTCCCACGCGGTCTACTACCTGCATCAGCAGGGCGTGACGCGCCTGGACGTCGTCAACTTCATTGCCCACGGCATCAAGAAGAGCGACCCGCCGGAGCCGACCAAGAACAACGAGAGTTCGGGTCAGGAGAGCGAGAAGGAAGAGGGCGGTGGTGGTGACGCCAAGGGCTCACCGCTGGAGCAGTTCACGCAGAACCTCAACCAGCAAGCCCGCGAAGGCAAGATTGACCCGCTGATCGGCCGCGAGAATGAGGTCGAGCGTGTCATCCAGGTGCTGTGCCGCCGCCGCAAGAACAACCCGCTGCTGGTGGGCGAAGCTGGCGTCGGCAAGACGGCCATTGCCGAAGGCCTGGCCTGGCGCATCACGCAGAACGACGTGCCTGAAGTCCTGGGCGACGCCACGGTCTACTCGCTGGACATGGGCGCGCTGCTGGCCGGCACCAAGTACCGCGGCGACTTCGAACAACGCTTGAAGGGTGTGCTGAAGCAGCTGAAGGACCACCCGAACGCGATCCTCTTCATCGACGAGATCCACACGCTGATCGGCGCCGGTGCGGCCAGCGGCGGCACGCTGGACGCGTCCAACCTGCTCAAGCCCGCGTTGAGCAGCGGCGCCATGAAGTGCATTGGCGCCACTACCTTCACCGAATACCGCGGCATCTTCGAGAAGGACGCGGCGCTGTCGCGGCGCTTCCAGAAGGTGGACGTGGTGGAGCCGACGGTCGAGCAGACCATCGAGATCCTGAAGGGCCTGAAGTCACGTTTTGAAGAACACCACAGCGTCAAGTACGCCGTCGGTGCGCTGCAGGCCGCGGCGGAGCTTTCCGCCAAGTACATCAACGACCGCCACCTGCCCGACAAGGCCATCGACGTCATCGACGAAGCCGGTGCCGCGCAGCGCATCCTGCCCGCCAACAAGCGCAAGAAGACCATCACGCGCGCCGAGGTGGAGGACATCGTTGCCAAGATCGCGCGCATCCCGCCGCAGAGCGTCAGCAGTGACGACCGCAGCAAGCTCAAGCTGCTGGACCGTGACCTGAAGCAGGTGGTCTTCGGCCAGGACCCGGCCATAGACGCGCTGGCTGCTGCCATCAAGATGGCGCGCTCGGGCCTGGGCAAGGGTGACAAGCCCATCGGCAGCTTCCTGTTCAGCGGCCCCACGGGCGTGGGCAAGACCGAGGTCGCCAAACAGCTGGCCTACGTGCTGGGCATCGACCTGATCCGCTTCGACATGTCGGAGTACATGGAACGCCATGCGGTGAGCCGGCTGATCGGTGCGCCCCCGGGTTACGTGGGGTTCGACCAGGGTGGCCTGTTGACCGAGGCCGTCACCAAGAAGCCGCACTCCGTGCTGCTGATGGATGAGATCGAGAAGGCACACCCGGATGTCTTCAACGTGCTGCTGCAGGTCATGGACCACGGCACGCTGACCGACAACAACGGGCGCAAGGCCGACTTCCGCAACGTGATCATCATCATGACCACCAACGCGGGCGCCGAGACCATGAACAAGGCGACCATAGGCTTCACCACCAAGCGCGAGCAGGGTGACGAGATGGCCGATATCAAACGCCTGTTCACGCCCGAGTTCCGCAACCGGCTGGACGCCATCGTCAACTTCCGTGCGCTGGACGAAGAGATCATCCTGCGGGTGGTCGACAAGTTCCTGCTGCAGTTGGAAGGCCAGCTGGCGGAGAAGAAGGTGGAAGTCACCTTCACCGACCCGCTGCGCAAATACCTGGGCAAGAAGGGCTTCGACCCGCTGATGGGCGCACGCCCCATGCAGCGTCTGATTCAGGACACGATCCGCCGCGCGCTGGCTGACGAACTGCTGTTCGGCCGCCTGGTGGATGGTGGCCGGCTGACGGTGGACATGGACGCGAACGACCAGGTGCAGTTGGATATCCAGCCGCCCAAGAAGAGCGACAAGCCACGTACGGAAGCCACGCCGGCCTGAGATCAGGCGCGGGGCTTTCCCGGCACGCCCGCCGTTGCGCTTCGCACCGGCGGGCGTTCCTTTTTTGGGTCCTGCTTGTAGAAGCCGCTGAGCAGGTCGTAGAACACGGGATGCTCGGACTGAAGGCCGTCTGGGTCCACGAAAAAGCTCTCGCTGGCGACGGCGAAGAACTCGTCGTGTCCGTGCGCGGCGTAGGGATCCAAGGCAGTGTCCTCTTGTGCCTCCACCCGGGCGGCGAAGCGCGTGAACTCGTTGTGCAAGGTGCGTGTCCATTCGGCCGGGGACATCTCCGCAGGCAAGGGTGGCACGCCGTCGGGCTCGCCGTTGGCCGCATCCAGCACGTGCGCAAATTCGTGGATGACCACGTTGTAGGCTTGCTTGCTGCCGCGGCCGGCGCTGCGCACGTCGGGCCATGACAGCATCAGCGGGCCGCCCTGCACAAATTCGCCAACCAGGGTGTCGTCGTACTCGTGCACGACACCGTCTTCGTCCTGGTGGCTGCGCGGCACCACCACAGCACCGGGGTGCACGACGATGCCAACAAAGCTGTCGTACATGCCCAGGCCCAGCCGCAGCACCGGCAGCGCAGCCTGCGCCGCGATCGACACGGCCAACATGTCGGTGAGCTTGAGACCCCCGACGACGCTGAACTCCTTGCGGTCCAGCAGCAGGCTGGTCAGGCGGCGCAACTCGGCCGTATCGGCCGGGTCACGGCGCTGCAGGAAGGGGTAGCGCACCAGCGTGCGCTTCCACAGGTCGTCGGGAATCGTCCGGCGGTGGACGGCGGCGGCCTCGCGCCGTGCCTGCAGCCTGTGCCACCAGTTGCCGACCACGGCTGCGTTGGGGCTCTCAGGCCGACTCGGGTGGCAGGCTTGGAGACCAGCGCTGGAAGCCCTGGCGCGTGAGGCGCAGCACTTGGGCGCGCGGGCGGCTGTCGTCCAGGTCCCAATCGCTCAGCACGTGCCGTTGCAAGCCCGGCGCCAGCGTATTGCTGCCCGGCCGGTGGGTGTGGCCGTGCACCATCTCTGGTGCGGCTGCGGCCCGCAGCCAGCGCAGGGCTTCGGGCACGTCAGCATCGGCATCGGCCGCGCCGTCGAACTGGCGCCGTGTCTTGCTGGCGTGGCGGATGTCGGCGGCGATCTTCAGCCGCTCGGGCAGGGGGCGCGCCAGGAAGGCGGCCTGCCAGGCGGGCGAGCGCACCTCGGCCCGAAAGGCCTGGTAAGGGGCGTCGGCCAGGCACAGCGCGTCGCCGTGGGTCAGCAGCACGCGCCGGCCCCAGGCGCTGAGCACGGTGGGGTCGTGCAGGCCCATCAAGCCGGTACGGCGCAGCAGGCCAGCCCCGGCCAGGAAGTCGCGGTTGCCGACCATGAAACCCAGTTGCCTGTGGGCCGCGGCGCCGGCCAGCATCTCCACACAGTCCCGCTCGAAACCGTGCTCGGCCATGTCGTCACCCACCCAAGCTTCGAACAGGTCGCCCAGGATGAAGACCGCATCCGCCGACGTGTGTGCCAGGTACTGGGCAAAGGCCGCATAGGTGCGCGGCAATGCTTCGCTCAGGTGGAGATCGGACACGAGGTCGATGGTGCGCCAGGCATCCGGGGCCGCCAGTTCGAAGAAGCTGGGCAGCGGCCGTGACGGGGTTGCCTGCACCGCGGGCCCTGGCGGATCAGTCGACTTCGGTCACGCGCTGGATCACCACGTCTTCCAGCGGCACGTCCTGGTGACCGCCCTTGCTGCCGGTGCGCACGCGTTCGATGGCGTCGACGATCTCCGTGCCCGCCACGACCTTGCCAAAGACCGCATAACCCCAGCCTTGTGTGTTCTCGGCCTTGAAATCGAGGAAGCTGTTGTCGGTGGCGTTGATGAAGAACTGTGCCGTGGCTGAGTGCGGGTCACTGGTGCGCGCCATGGCCAGGGTGTAGTGCTTGTTCTTGACGCCGTTGTTGGCCTCGTTCTTGATGGGGGCCATGGTGGACTTCTGCTTCATGCCCACCTCGAACCCGCCGCCCTGGACCATGAAGCCCTTGATGACACGGTGGAACACCGTGCCGTCGTAGTGGCCGGCCTTGGCGTAGGCCAGGAAGTTGGCGGTGGACAGCGGCGCGTTGGCCTCGTCCAGTTCGACGCGGATGGCGCCGGCGCTGGTTTCTATCTGAACGGTCTTGCTCATGTCATTTCTCCACGGTGGCTCTGCGTATGGTCACGGTCGTGACCGGCAGGTTTTCAAACACGCCGCGCGCCTGGGTGGGCTCGGCCTTGATCTTGTCCACGACGTCCATGCCGTCCACGACCTTGCCGAACACGGCGTAGCCGTTGCCGTCACGCGCGTTGGGCTGGTCCAGGAAGAGGTTGTCGACCACGTTGACGAAGAACTGCGACGTGGCCGAATCCGGATTGCCGGTGCGCGCCATGGCGATGCTGCCGCGCACATTGGACAGGCCGCTGCGGCTTTCCAGCGCAATGGGCGCGCGCACAGTCTTCTCGCTGAGGTCAGCCTTGTAGCCGCCGGTCTGGATCATGAAGGTGGGTATCACGCGGTGGAAGATCAGGCCGTCGTAGTGCCCGGCCTTCACGTAGGCCAGAAAGTTGGCGACCGTCTTGGGTGCCTTTTCGGCGTCCAGTTCCAGCACGATGTCGCCCTGCGTCGTGGCCAGGCGCACCTTCTGCGCGAAGGCCGGCAATGCCAGCAGCAACGTGGCGCTGGCGCAAAGGGCGGTGAACCAGGGTCTTGAGAGCTTCATCGAAAATCTCCAGTCAGTGGCGCAGCGTTGCCGCGCGGCGGCGAGTCTAGCGGGCTGGCGGGGCACCCGATGGTGAGCCCACCAACGAGCCCGGCAGCGAACCCGACGCCACCAGCGCGCGCGCGGCATCCAGCCGGCGCATCAGGCGTGCGTCCAACGGGCCCGTGGCGGCCGCCTGCCCCCAGGCTTGCACGGCCAGCATCAATTGGACCTCGCCCAGGTTGGCGCGCGCGGTGCGGTGGCCAGGGTCGTTGCGCAGTGCGGTCTCCAGCGCCTGGCGCGCCAATTCCAGGCGGCCGGCCCGCACGTGCAGCAGCGCGATGTTGTTGTAGGGTTCGGGCA
>JANOAM010000476.1:0-12020 GCA_031411215.1 Betaproteobacteria bacterium | reverse complement strand
CCACCGCCTGCGGCAATCGCCGCGTCACGATGACCTTGGGGCGGGGACGGACGGTGGGAGCAGCTACCATGCAGCAAAGGGTTGCCCCGCGCCGCCCGGTGCGTCAATCAAGCCCCATTCGGTGCTGCCCGTCATCGGGTCCCGGTACACGCGTCGCAAGTGCCGCTTCACGGTGGGCCAGCGGCGGTCGTCCAGCAGGTCACCCATGCTGCGTGGGAATGCGGGTTGCTGGCCGGACGGTGTGCGGTCGCGGTAGGCCGTGACGGCCTGGCGGATCTGGTCGCCGGCAAACAGCAGGTCGGCCTCGCGTTCACGCTGCGCTTCCAGTCGCCACACCGTGCCGGCAGCGGCCAGCGCCACACCGCTCAAAGCCACGGCGTATAGCAGCCCCAGGTAGGTGAAGCCGCGTTCACGAAACCGCGGTTCACCAGGCCGACACATCACTGCCGTCCAGGCCCTTGGCGGGGGAGCCGCTGTGCAGGTCGTACACCGCACCGGTGGTGCCGCTGCTGGCTGGTGGCGCCTGCACGGTCCAGGTGCTGGCGCTGTCGGTCATCGGGTCCACGGGCACCGCGCGCAGGTAGCGTGCACGCTCCAGTTCCTGCAGGTCGTTGGGATAGCGCGCGTGGTCCGCATAGAACTTGTCGATGGCCTCGCGCACAACGGCCAGCGACTGCTTGAGCGTCGCCTCGCGCGCCCGGTCCACCGACGCGATGTAGCGCGGCAGAGCCACGCTCAGCAGGGTGCCGATGATGGCCATCACCACCATCAGTTCGATCAGCGTGAAGCCGCGGCGCCGCATGACTTTCACTTGGCTACCAGCGACCGTAGGGAACGCCGTTGAGGCTCGTCCCTTCGGCACGCGAGTACACATCAAACACGTCCTTGCCCGGCTGCGGTTGATCCGGCGAAGACTCGTAGCTGCGCAGTCCCCAGCCGCCGGTGTCGGACGTGGCCAGCAGCGGGTCTTGCGGCAGCCGGCGCAGGAAGTAGATCTTGCGTTTGGCGGGGTCCTTGACGTCCAGCACGCCGTCCACCAGGGCGTTCAGCGCAGGTGGGTAGCCGCTGGCGTCTGCAGGGCGCGCCACGCGGCCCTGGTCGCTGGCACGTTTGTAGTCGTCAATGGCGCTGCGGATCTGGCGCAGCGACGTGCGCAGCTCGTGTTCGCGCGCGCGCTTGATGGTCATTTCCGCCAGCGGCAGGGCGCCCAGCGACAGCACGGCCACGATGGCCAGCGTGACCATCAATTCGACCAGCGTGAAGCCGCGTGCCCTGTGCCTGTTCATCGTCACGGCGCCCGGTTGGCCACCGTCAAGGTGTGTTGACTGGGCGCACTGACATTGCCGGCCTTGCTGGTGACCTGGATGTTGATGGCCGTCTGCGTGGGCCGCGTGGCGATGACCTTGAAGCGCAGCGGCACGGGCACGGGCGGCACGCCGGCCACACCCGCGGAATTGACTTCCAGCGCGACGTGGCCCGGGTCTGCGGCCGACGTGCCGGTGGCCGCACGTGGACCTGCTGCCGGCGCAGCCGGGCCCTGCAGCAACGCCAGCACGGCCGGGTCGAAGTTCAACTCCACCAGGGCCGCCACGGCTTCGTTGCCCGCCAGCAGCGTCAGCTGCATGGTGAATTCCTCGCCGGGGCTGGCCAACGTGGGCGCCGCCACCACCAGCGGCAGGGACTGGCCCGCAGCGCTGGGCGGTGTCAGGCTGGCCGCCCCACGCGGCGGTGTGCCGCCCTGGCTGCTGAGCGCACGGAAGTCGGCCGTGCTGCTCAGACGCAAAGGTGGGGCGCCGGGCGCACCGTCAGTGCCCGAAGGCATCTGCGCCGGCACATGGTCCGGCCGCGACAGGTTGCGCACGATGCGCGGCGTGATCAGCAGAACGATCTCGGACTTGACCGTCTGGTCGTTGTCGTTGCGGAACAAACGGCCCAACAGCGGCACCTCACCCAGGAACGGCACCTTGGCCACCGAACGCCGGTCTTCGTTGTTGATGAGCCCGGCCAGCACCTGCGTCTCTCCGTCCTTCAGCCGCAGCGTGGTGGCCGCGTTGCGTGTGCCCAGCCGGTAGGACACGGTGCCCGCCACGTTGAGCTGCTCCAGGATGTTGGAGACCTCCAGCTGCACCTTGATGGAGACCTCGTCTTCCAGAAAGATGTTGGGCTCCACGTCCAGCTTGAGACCCGTCTCCAGGTAGTTGACCGACGACGACACGCCCACGTTGGCGGTGGACGTGGTGGTGATCACCGGCACCCGTTCGCCGATGTGGATCTTGGCCTTTTCGCGGTTCTTGACGCGGATGCGCGGGTTGGCCAGCAGGTTGCTGGTGCCGTCCTGGCGGCGCAGGTTCAGCGCCAGCACCGGGTTGGCGACAAAAGCGCGCAGAACGGTGCCCGCGCCCAACTGGATCGGCGACGGCAGGGACGATCCGTCCGCGCCACCACCCGGTTGGCCAAAGCCGATCTGCGTCGGCAGGTTGACGCCGAACTCCTGCACCAGGCTGGACGCAACCTCCAGCACCTCCACTTCTAGCATCACCTCGGGCTCAGGCAGGTCCTGCGTGGCCACCAGTTGTTCGGCCAGGCGGATGGCGTCGGGTGTGTCACGCACGATCAGCAGATTGAGCTTCTCGTCGACGAAGATGTCCTTGCTCTTGACCATGGCGCGGATCATCGCGGCGGTCTGCTTGGCGTCGGCATTGGCCAGGTAGAAGCTGCGCACCACCAGTTCCTGGTAGTCCTTCTGCTTGTTGGCTGTGGCGGGGTAGATCAACAGCGAATTGCCGTTGAGGATGCGCCGCTCCAGCTGGTTGGTCAGCAGCAGCATCTTCAGCACGTCGTCCAGGTTGGTGTCGCGCACGACGATGGTGGCGCGTGCGTCGGTGCGCACGTCACGGTCCAGCACAAAGTTCAGCTGGCCTTCACGCGACAGGATCTCGAAGACGTTGCGCAGCGGCACGTCACGCAGTTCAACCGAGATGGTGCGCGCCAGCGCAGCCAGCAATCGCGGCTCTGCTGTGTCGGTGCGGCCCTGGCGGTCTGACAGTTCGCGCAGCACGGCGCGGGCGCCGCGGTGGCCTGACCGCTGCGCCAGCACGGCACGGGCATCGCGGTCCGCAGCCACCAGGTCGCCGCGGCGCAGTGCGTCGGTGGCTGCCGTGAGCTGCCGCTCCAGTTGGCGGTCATGCTGCAGGCCTTGCAGGCCGGCGCGGGCGACGTCGTCCATCGCATCCAGGCGCAGGGCGTTGCGGTATTGGGTTTCTGCACCGTCCAGGTCGTTCCGCGCGCGCAAGGTTTCGCCGTCGCGCAGGTAGGCGGCGACCAGGGCCGTGCGCTGCGCGATGTAGGCGTTGTAGGCCTCACCACGCCGTGGCTCGGCCTTGGCCGCGGCTTCGACGACCTTCAGCGCTTCTTCCGGGCGGCCGGCGGCAACCAGCCTTTGTGATTCACGCACGCCAGCATCGTTGGCGCAGGACGTGCTGAGCACGGCCAGCGCCGTGAGACAGAGCCGGCGCAGAACAGGGAGGTGATGACTTCGCATGGTGTCAGTTGCCGGGTTGCGGTTCGCCATCAGCGGCCGCGGTGGGGTTGTCCGCCTGGGCCTGAAGGTGGCTGGCGGCCGCCTGTGGCGCGTCAAAGGAAAGCAGGGCGGTGCTGCCCGTGGGCATGTGCTTCAGGCGCAGCTGCCGTGCTTCGACGGCCAGCACCTCGTAGTCGGCGTCCAGCGGACCCGCGCCGCGCACGGTGAGGGACTTGCCGTCGCGCTGCAGGAAGATCACGGTCTGGCCCTTCTCTTCCCACCGGCCCAGGTAGGCAAAGGGCAGTGCAGGCGCCCCGAGCCTCAGCACCGGCACCGGCACCGCACGTGCGACCGCGGTGGGTGCGCTGGTCCGGTTGGTGCCGAAAGGGTCCGCGGACAAGGCTTGTGATTCACGCGGGCGGGTGTTCGCAAGGTCTTTGGCGAGGTCCTTGGCCAGGTCACTGCCTGCGGGTGGCGCAGCGGCCGGTGCGACCGCACGCGCGCTGCGGGCTGCGGGCATGACGGTGGTGTTGGCATCGTCCACGGGCGCCAGCCACCACGCAGCCCACGCCAACGCGGCCGCGGCTGCGTACAAGGCCCAGCGTTTGTGCGCCGCCGTCATTCGTCGCCCCGCAGGTGCAAGGTGAAACGCAGCTGCGCGTCCAGCACGGTGGCGTCGGCGCTGACGCGGTGGAATTCGATGTCGTCCAGCGCCAGTGCGGGCAACTCCAGCAAGGCCGCATCGACGAAGCGGCGCACCTGCGCATAACTGCCCTGCACCGGCAGCGTGATGCGGTAACGCTGGATGCGGTCGTCAGGCTGGCGCTCCAGGCGGTATTCACCACTCTGCAGGTCCAGGCCCTGCTTGGCCGCCAGCGCCAGCACGCGGCCCAGGACATCGGCCGAACGGCGTGCGTCCGGCAGCCCTGCATAGAAGCGGGCCAGCCGCGCGGGGGCCGATGGGTTGAGCGTGGGCTGGGGAGCCGAGCCGGCCGTCACCGCAGCGGCCACCGGTGTGGGCTGCTGACGCAGGCGGTCGCGTTCGGTCTGCAGGCGGCTGTTGACGCTGAGGTGGAAGGCCAACGCGGCGGTCAACGCCAGCGCACCCGCGGCAGCGACGGGGCCAATCTGCCTGAAGACTTGGGACACCTGGATCACGGCAAATTCACCCAGTCCAGCGTCAGCGCAAAGCGCAGCCGCGTGCGGTCACCGTCGCTCACGGTCTCGTGCGACACCAGGTGCACCTGGTTGAAGCCGGCGGTCGCGGCCGCGTGCTGCGCAAAGGCCACGGCGTCCGTCAACTGGCGCGCTTCGGCCACGATGCGCAGGCGTCGCCCCTCTGACGCGTCCGGCTGGACCGACAGCAGGTTCACGTGCGGGACCTTCAGCGACTCCAGCCGCGTGAACAGCTGCGACCAGGGCACGTTGAGGCTGGCAATGGCCTGGTTGGCCTTTGCCATCTCGCGCAGCAGGGCCGCGGACGGCGGCGCGCTGTCACCTGCTGCGGTGGTAGACAAGGTGCTGGTGGCTGCCGTGCGTTGCTGCTCGGCCTCCAGGTCGGCGCGCAGGGTGGCGTGGCGCCAGCCGGCGGCCAGCAAAGCCGCCACACCCAGAACCAGCAAGGCCCTCGCCCAGCCCGGTGTGCGGGTGCGCTGGTGGGCAAAGTCGAGATCGAGTGCGCGCATGGTCGTGTCAGCTCAACACGGACGTCAGGGCCGGCTCTGCATCGAGCACACGCTGCGTGACCCGCCGCGGCCAGGCCGACAGGTCCAGCGTGCCCAGGCCGGTGCTGGCCAGCAGCACGGGCGTGTCACTGTCGCCCACACCGTCCAGCACCTGGCTGCGCTCCAGGCCGCGCAGCAGGTCCTCGGCGGCATTGCCCGTCACACGCTGGCTGCGCAGCGCACGCAATTCGCCGCCCTGCACAAGACAACTCACCGCCCAGCCGGGCTCCGCAGCCACGAACCAGGTGGCACCGTTCAACTGCTTCAGGCTGTCGTTGAAGGCGCGCACAAAAAACGGTTGCACGCTGGCCAGGCGCCAGGACGATGCGCCACAGGCAGCGCGCAGCGCGCTGGCCGCAGCCGCGTCCATGCCGGCAGCCAGCAGCGTGTCCGCACCAACCGTGCAGGCCGCCACGTCCCAGCCTTGGACGGCATCACCATGGATGCGCGCCAGCGCATGCGCAGCGGCGGCCTGGTGTTCCTGCGCGCCGCGCAGCGCGGCCGCGCCGGGCACCAGGGACAGGCGCACATGGGCGCTGGACACGGTCGCGTGCACATCACCGCCCTGCACCTGGCCGCTGGGCAGCGCCTGGGCCAGAGCAGCGGTCAACGCGTCGGCGTCACTGCCTGCCAAGGGCGCCGTGCTGTGGCCCACCACACGGCCGCGGCCCCAGCCACGGCGGCGCTGGACACGGACTTCCGTGACTCCTATGTGGACCAGCACGCGCTCACGCCACCAGGGTGACACGGTTGACCTCCTCCAGGCTGCTGCGGCCCTCACGGACCAGGGCCAGCGCGGCGTCACGCAGGAACACCGTGCCACCGCGGCGTGCGGCTTCCTTGACCGCCCGTATGGGTTCGCGCGCGATGATCATTTCGCGCAACTCGTCCGTCAGCACCATGATCTCGGCGATGGCCGTGCGCCCCTTGTAGCCGGTGCTGCGGCACTGGCCACAGCCCCAACCTTTGCGAAAGCGCCAGGTGCCCAGATCCGCATCCGCCAGGCCGGCATCCGCCAGCTCTTCGTCCGACGGCGCCGCGTCGGTCACGCAGTGCGTGCAGTTCAGCCGCACCAGCCGCTGCGCCACGATGCCGTTGAGCGCGGCAGCAAAGCTGTAGGGGTCGACTTCCATGTGCACGAAGCGGCCCAGCACGTCGAACACGTTGTTGGCGTGCACGGTGGTGAACACCAGGTGCCCGGTCAGCGCGGCCTGGATGGCGATCTGCGCCGTCTCCGGGTCACGGATCTCGCCCACCATCACACGGTCCGGGTCGTGGCGCAGGATGGAGCGCAGGCCACGCGCGAAGGTCAGGCCCTTGCGCTCGTTGACGGGGATTTGCAGCACGCCGGGCAGTTCGTATTCCACCGGGTCTTCGATGGTGATGATCTTGTCGCCACCGTGTGTGGTTTCGGAAATGGCGGCGTACAGCGTCGTGGTCTTGCCGCTGCCCGTGGGGCCGGTCACCAGCAGCATGCCGTAGGGCTCGCTGGCAAAGCGCCGGATGCGGTTGCGCGCGGTGTCGTCAAAGCCCAGGCTGTCCAACGTCAAGCCCTTGGCTTCATCGGCCAGTTGCTGCTTGTCCAGGATGCGCAGCACCGCGTCTTCGCCGCGTATGGACGGCATGATGGAGACGCGGAAGTCGATCTCGCGCCCGCGTGTCGTGACCTTGAAGCGGCCGTCCTGCGGAATGCGCCGCTCGGCAATGTCCAACTCGGCCAGCACCTTGATGCGCGAGATCAGCTGTTCGGCCATGTCGGTGCCGGGCCAGCTGGCCACGGTCACCAGCACACCGTCTATGCGGTACTTCACCGTCAGGCCGGTGGGTGTGGACTCGAAGTGCACGTCAGATGCGCCAGCCTTCAACGCGTCGTACAGCGTGGACCTGGCCAGGCGCACCACGGGGCTGGCGTTTTCAGTGACGCTTTGCAGCGACAGGTCTTCGACACCGTCACGCAGGCCGGGCAGGGCTGCGGCCTGGGGCAGTTGGCCGTCCAGCGCCGACAGGCCTTCTTCATGGCGCGCGAAGTAGGCCGCCACGTCGCCATGGTGGGCCAGCGTCCACGCAAAGGGCTGCGCCAGGCGGTGTTCGGCCCAGGCCATGCGGTCGGCATCAAAGGGGTCGCCCAGCACCAGGCTCAGCGAGCCGTCTTCGCGCTTCATGGGCAGGATGCGCGCACGTTGCGCTTCGGCAAAGGGGATCAACTCGAATGCGGGTTGCCACAGGTGCAGGTCCTGGATGCTGGCCGTACCCCAGTGCAAGCTGCGCGCCAGTTGCGCCGTGAAGGCCTGCGGCGCCAGCGCCGCCAGATCTTCCAGCGCGGCCACGACGCTCAAGCCGCGTGCCACGGCCGCACGGCGCGCTTCGGCGAGGGTGGCGGCGTCGAAGCCGGTAGGCACTTCCTGCTGGCGCATGACGTTCACTGCAGGCTACCCGCCAGGTCGAAGATGGGCAGGTACATCAGGATCACGATGCCACCGATCAGCACGCCGATCAGCGCCATCAGCAGCGGCTCGAAGAGCTTGGTGAACCAGTCGATCCAGCGCGCCAGTTCGTCGTCGTGATAAGCCGCGATGCGGTCCATCATCAGCGCCATGTCGCCGGTGTTTTCGCCCACACGCAGCATGCGCAGGGCCACGGGTGTGGTCAGGCCCGCATCAGCCAGCGCGCGTGACGCGGTGCTGCCTTCGCGTATGCGTTCGGTGGCGCTCAGCAGCGACGGCTGCAGCAACGCCGGCAGCAGACCCGTGACCATGCCCATCGCCGTCACCAGCGGTGTGCCGCCGCGCAGCAGCATGCCCAGCGTGCGGTACAGGCGGGCCAGGTGGTAGACATGCAGCCGCGCCCGCACGGCAGGCAAGGCAGACAGTGCGCGCCCCGCAGCACCCTGCAGCGCGCGCATGCCCAGCGTGGCGCCAACCACCAAGGCCAGCAGGCCCAGGAGAAGAGCACCGGCGTGGCCGTTGATCAGCGCGCCCCATTCGATCAACAGGCGCGACAGCCACGGCAGTTCACGGCCGGACTCGGTGTAGATGGCTGAGAAGCGTGGCACCACATAACCCAGCAGAAACAGCACCACCAGCGAACCCACACCCAGCAGCGCGGCCGGGTAGATGGACGCCGAGACGATCTTCTTGCGCACGGCCTGCAGGCGCAGTTCGTAGTCGATGTAGCGGGTGAGCGCTTCACACAGGTCACCGCTGCGTTCGGCCGCGCGCAGCGTGGCGATGTACAGCGCCGGGAAAGGCGGGCCGATGATCTCGGCGGCCTGCGACAGTGAACGGCCTTGCAGCAGCTGCCCGTGCAGGCGCTGGACCAGGCTGCGGCTTTCCGCGTGGCCGTCCTTTTCGATCATCACTTCCAGGGTCTCGGGCAGCGACAGGCCCGCGCTCAGCAGCGACACCAGGTCCTGGCTGAAAGGGACCAGTGTGAAGCGGCTTGCGCCGCCCTTGCCGGACATCGACTGGGTCAGCGGCGATACACGCTGCGCCGACAGCACACGCAAGCCACGCTCCGTGGCCAGGCGGATGGCGCTCGCTTGGCTGTCAGCCTCCAGCGCTTCGGTCAGCACGCCGCCTTCGGGCTTCAGTGCACGCACTTCAAAACGCATGGCTGGCCCGTAGTCCCGGCTACCAGCTGGTGATGTCCGCGGCGTCGCCCGTGCCACCCACTTGGCCGTCCTTGCCCAGCGAGAAGAGGTCGAAGTCACCGTGTTCGCCCGGTGCCTTGTACTGGTAAGGCCGGCCCCAGGGGTCGGGCGGCGCGGCCTTCTGCAGGTAGGGGCCGTTCCAGCGCGCCAGGCCCTGCGGGCGCACGGTGAGCGCAACCAGGCCCTGGTCCGTGGCCGGGTAGGCGCCCACGTCCAGCCGGTAGGCGTCCAGCGCACTGCGCAGCGCCGACACCTGCGCCTGCGCGCTGCGCACTTCGGACTTGCCGACCTGCGAGAAGTAGCGCGGCGCCACGTAGGCCGCCAGCAGGCCGATGATCACCATCACGACCAGCAGTTCCAGCAGCGTGAAGCCGCGAGAGCGCAGCGAGGTCGGGGGCTCAATCAATCGCGACATGGTGCACCTTGCGGCCACCCGGCGTGAAGATGTCATTGATGTTCCAGTGGCCCGCGGTGGGTACTGGGTTGTTGAGCATCGCCACGTCGATGACAAACGGCTTGTTGCTCGCCACCGCCATCTGCAGCACGTCCTTGAACTGCGCGGCCGATTCGATCTTCACGCCTTCGGCGCCGTAGGCCCGTGCGATGGCGGCGAAGTCGGGCGAGTAGGGCTTGTCGTCCAGCCGGAACACGGTGCCCACGGTGCTGCCGTAGTGCGCCATCTGCAGGCCCGCGATGGTGCCGAAGGCGAAGTTGTTCATCACCACCCAGACCACCGGAATGCCGGACTCCACCGCCGTGGCCAGCACGGCCGGGTTCTGGCCGAAGCCGCCGTCACCGACCAAAGCCACGACGACCTTGTCCGGGCAGGCCAGCTTGGCACCCAAGGCCGCCGGTGCGCCGAAGCCCATGGTGCAGTAGCCACCCGGCGTGAGGATGCTGCCGGGTGTGTAGATGGGGAACTGCTGACCGACGCCGTTCTTGTTCCAGCCCACGTCGGTGGTGATGATGGCGTCACGCGGCAGCACCTCGCGCACCACGGACAGGATGCGTTCCGGCTGCATCGGGAACTTGTCGCTCTGCACGAATGCGCGGTTGCCGGCGATGAACTCGGCGCGGTAGTCGGCGATGCGGTTTTCCAGCGCGGCGTTCCTGCGGCCACCGGGCAGCAGGCGCTTGGCGACCCGGTTCAGCACGATCAGCGCCTGCTTGAGGTCGGTGACCACGCCAATGTCGGCGGGGTAGTTGCGGCCTATCTCGCTGGAGTCGATGTCGATGTGGATCAGCTTGGTCGGCGGGAAACTGAAGGTGAACTCCTTTTCCCACGAACTGCAGTCGGCTTCCGCGAAGCGGGTGCCCAGGCCGATGACCCAGTCGGCGTTCAAGCAGCTGTCGTTTACGAACTTGGTGCCCCAGAAGCCCGTCATGCCCAGGGTCAGCGGGTGGTCGTCGGGCAGTGCGCCCTTGCCCATCAGCGAATGCGCCACCGGCAGGGCCAGGTGGTCGACAAACTCGCGCAACTCTTGTGCCGCGTCGGCCAGCAGCACACCACCGCCAGCGTAGATGACGGGGCTCTTGGCTTCCAGCAGCGTGCGGATGATCTTCTCCGCCGTGGGGTCGTCCATCGACGGCTTGCCCAGGTGCTTGGTGTGAAGCGCCAGGCGTTCGAACAGCGCGGTGTCCACTTCGGCCGAGAAGATGTCCATGGGTACGTCGATCAGCACCGGGCCCGGCCGGCCGCTTTCGGCCAGCTGGAAGGCCTTGTCCAGGATCTCGGGGAAAAGGTCCGGGCGCTCGACACGCCACACACGCTTGCAGAAGGGGCGGTAGATCTCCGACTGCTGGGCGTCCGCATGCAGGTTGATTTCCTGGTGCGGATGTTTGCCGTAGTAGTGGCTGGGGATGTCACCGGCGATCACCACCATGGGGATCGAGTCCAGCGCCGCGTTGGCCACGCCAGTGGCGGCATTGGTGAGCCCCGGGCCCAAGTGCGACAGCACGACAGCGGTCTGCTTCTTGGCGCGTGCATAACCGTCGGCCATGTGGGCAGCGATCTGCTCATGACGCGTGTTGACGAACTTGAGCTTGGCGCCCTTCAGCGCGGCCAGTACCGCGATGTTGGTGTGTCCGCAAAGGCCGAACAGGTATTCGACGCCGCGGTCTTCCAGGTACTTGACCAGTTGTTCGGAGATCAGCTTCTTCATGGTGTGTGGCCTCTATCGGAGGACGTGGTGGGGGCATCGGTGTGCACAGACTCGTGCACGGGCTCATCGAGTGAGCGTGGGCCGACACCGGTGTAGCGGTAAGGGATGCTGGGCGCCATGGGGCCCTTCAGGCGGTGGCCTTCCTGGCTCTGTTCCCAGGCGTGGGCCAGGATGCCCACCGATCGCGACAGGATGAACAGGCCCCGGCCCAATGCGGGCGCGAAGCCCAGTTCCAGGTAGATGGCGGCGGTGATGCCGTCGATGTTCATCGGGATGGGCTGGCCCTTGCGTGCCTGCAGCACCCGTTCAATGCCCATCGCGACGCGCGCGTAGCGGCCACTGATCTGGCCGGTGGCTTCGGCTGCACGCACCAATTCCAGCAGGCGCACGGCACGCGGGTCTATGCCATGCCAGCGGTGGCCGAAGCCGGGGATGACCTTGCCGCGGGCGGAGATGAAACGGTCCAGGCCCGCCGCGATGGCGGCATCGTCGGGCTCGGCGCCGTCTGAGCTGGGCAGGATCTCCAGCATCAGCTCCATGCACTGCTGGCCGGCACCGCCATGCACGTCGTCCAGCACGTTGATGGCCGACGCCATGGCGCCGTTCAGCGGCAGGCCGCAGGTGATGGCCATGCGCGAAATCGCAATCGAAGGTGCATGCGGACCGTGGTCCACGCCGGCCACCAGTGTGGCTTCCAGCAGTTGCGCCTGGGCAGCAGTCGGCCGTTCACCGCGCACCATCAACCAGACCATTTCCGAATAGCTGACACGGCCGATCAGGTCCTGGATGGCGTAGCCGCGCATCGCAATGCTGCCGGGCTGGACGTCCGTGATGGACGTGGACCACCAGGCGCTGGCCTCGGCCACCTGTTCTTCGGCGCTCTTGCCACCGTGTTTGTTGCGGTTGGGGTTGGGACTGTTCATGTCATGCGCTCAGATGGCACCGACCTTGCGCAGGTGCTCGAT
>JANOAM010000475.1:0-2442 GCA_031411215.1 Betaproteobacteria bacterium | reverse complement strand
CGTGTCCAGTCCCAGCCCGGCCGCTTCCACGCCGATGAGGCGTGTGTTCTCGAACGGGATGTACGGGTAGAAGATGCCCATGGCATTGCTGCCGCCGCCCACGCAGGCCAGCACGGCGTCAGGCTGACGGCCGACCTGCTTGTCCATCTGCACGATGGACTCGTCGCCGATGACCCGCTGGAAGTCGCGCACCATCATCGGGTAAGGGTGCGGGCCGGCCACGGTGCCGATGATGTAGAAGGTGTTGTCGACGTTGGTGACCCAGTCGCGCAGCGCTTCGTTCAGCGCGTCCTTCAGCGTCTTGCTGCCGGACTCCACCGGCACGACCTTGGCGCCCAGCAGGTGCATGCGGTAGACATTGGGGCTTTGGCGCTTGACGTCCTCGCTGCCCATGTAGACCACGCAGTCCAGGCCGTAGCGCGCACAGATGGTGGCCGTGGCCACACCGTGCTGGCCGGCACCGGTTTCGGCAATCACACGCCGCTTGCCCATGCGGCGAGCCAGCAGGGCCTGGCCAATGGTGTTGTTGATCTTGTGCGCACCGGTGTGGTTGAGGTCTTCGCGCTTCAGATGGATCTGCGCACCGCCCAGTTCGCGGCTCAGCCGGGCTGCGTGGTAGATGGGGCTGGGCCGGCCCACGAAGTGCGCCAGTTCGTGCTTGAACTCGGCCACGAATTCAGGGTCTTCGCGGTACTTCGCGTAGGTCGCTTCAAGCTCATGAAGCGCGTGGATCAAGGTTTCGGCCACAAAAGTGCCGCCGTATGGCCCGAAGTGCCCGCGGGCGTCGGGCTGGTTGTAGTTCAACATGGTGTGATTCCTTCAGCTGGGGTTGCCGGCAATGCGGGCATCTGCGTCCCGCACCGCCTGGCAGAACCGGCGCATCAGCTCGGCGCTCTTCACGCCCTTGCTGACTTCCACGCCGGAGCTCACGTCAACGGCAAACGGCCGGACGCGAACCACCCCATCGGTCACGTTGGCAGGACTCAACCCACCAGACAAAACGACCGGAAGGGGCACGCTTGGAGGAATCTGTGACCAATCGAAGACCTTCCCGCCCCCACCGAAACCATCGACATACGCGTCGAGCAGCAGGGCCTGTGCGCTGGAAAAGCGCTGCGCGAAGTCTAACAAAGCCACGCCCGGCGCACCCATGCGCACCGCGCGCAGGTAGGGACGTTGCGCGGCTTCGCAGTCGGCCGGGGTCTCGTCGCCGTGGAACTGCAGCACGGCCTGCGGCAGTGCGGCTGTGGCGGCGCGTACTTGTTCGGGCGCGGCGTTCACGAACAGGAGCACGGGCGTCACGAACGGGGGCAGCAGGCGGATGAGTTCCCGCGCCCGGTCCAGCGTCACATGGCGCGAACTTTTGCTGTACAGGTTGAAGCCCAGCGCGTCCGCACCGGCAGCCACGGCTTCGGCCACATCGGACTCGCGGGTGAAGCCGCAGATCTTGATGCGTGTGCGCTTGGGTTTGAGACTCAAGGGTTCAACCAGCCATGGGCCGGCACCTGCTGGGGAATGCCATGCTCGGCATCGTAGTACGGGCCCAGGAAGTACAGGCCGTCCGGCGGGAAAGTGGGCGCAGCGACGTCGCGGTTGCGGGCGGCCAGCACCTCGGCCATCCAGTCCGGGCCGCGGCGCCCACTGCCCACCACCAGCAGGCAACCCATGAGGTTGCGCACCATATGGTGCAGGAAGGCGTTGGCGTCGAAGTCGAAGTGCCAATAGGCGCCGCGGCGGCTGATCTCGATGCTTCTCAGCGTCTTCACCGGCGTGGGCGATTGGCAGTCCGACGAGCGGAACGACGTGAAGTTATGTTCGCCCAGCAGGTGGGCGGCCGCCACGCGCATGGCTTCGGCATCCAGCGGCCGAAATGTCCAGCCCACGAGGCCCGTTTCCAGCGCGGGCCGCACGGCCGATTCCAGGACCACGAAGCGGTAGCGGCGGCCACGCGCACCGTTGCGGGCGTGGAAGTGCGGCGCGACGGGCTGGCACCACTGCACGGCCACGTCGTCCGGCAAGTAGCGGTTGGTGCCGCGCACCCAGGAGAACTCGTCGCGCGTCAGACCCGTGTCCAGGTGCACCACCTGGTTCAGCCCATGAACACCGGTGTCGGTGCGTCCGGCACAAACGGTGGTGACGGGTTCGGCTGCAAAGGCCGAAAGCGCCTTTTCAAGCACGTCCTGCACGGTGCGACCGCCCGGCTGGGATTGCCAGCCCAAGTAGGCCTGACCGCGGTAGCTGACGCCCAGGGCGAGACGCTGCGGCGCCGTCTCAGGCGCCGCGGGTTCAACCGAGTTGGTCAAGCATGCCCTGCGCCTTGGACTTCAGCGTGCCGTCGGCCTTGGACACGACTTCCTCGAGCAGGTCGCGCGCGCCTTCCAGGTCGCCGATCTGGCGGAATTCCTCGGCCAGTTCCAGCTTGCGGGCCAGCGGGTTGTCGCC
>JANOAM010000474.1:0-2162 GCA_031411215.1 Betaproteobacteria bacterium | reverse complement strand
CGCCAACTCGGGCCTGGCCACTTCGGGCTGGCTGGGCAAGACGCAGCAGGGCAACGACCCCATAGGCCGCAAGAGTGCCACCGACCGCAACAACACCATCCACACCTTCACGGCCGCCGAGACGCAGGAATTCATCAAGCTCAGCAGTGCTATCGACGATGAATGGGTGGCCGACATGGACAAGCGCGGCTTCAAGGGTGCGGCGCTGCTCAAGTCCGCCAAGGACTTGATCGCGAAACACGGGAAAGCTTGAACTACACCGCGCTGCGGTGGCGTGCAATGCAGGTGTCGAGCACCTCGCCACCGTCGCGCTGCCACCAGTTGGCCGTAGAGAAGATCTCCACTTCGCTGTAGCCCGCGTAGCCCTGTGCCTCGACCCAGCCGCGCAGCTGCGGCAGGTCGATCACGCCGTCGCCCATCATCCCGCGGTCGTTGAGCAGGTCGGTGGTTGGCGTCAGCCAGTCGCAGACGTGCAGGGCCAGCAGGCGGTCGCGGCCGGCGCGCTGGATCTGCGCGGCCAGGTCCGGGTCCCACCACACGTGGTAGGCGTCCACCGCAAGGCCCAGCGCACCACTGCGCGCGGGGTCGAGTGCGTCGCACAGGTCCAGGGCCTGGGCCAGGGTGTTGATGCAGGCGCGGTCGGCGGCATACATCGGGTGCAAGGGTTCGATGGCCAGGGGCATGCCGCGCAGGCGGGCTTGTTCCAGCAGCTTGGCCATGCCGTCCTTCACCACCGCGCGGGCGGAACGGAGGTCCTTGTGCCGGGCCTTGCCGGCCAGCGCACCGGGCAACGAGCCGACCACCAGCACCAGGCAGGGCGCGCCCAGCTCGCAGGCTTCGTCCAGCGCACGCAGGTTCTGCTCCAACGCGTCGTCGTCGGTGAACATGCCACCGCGGCAGTAACCCGACAGCGCCAGCCCGTGCGCACGCAGCGTGCGGGCCGTGGCCTGCAGCCCGGCCGCGGCGACCTGGTCGCGCCAGGGCGAGACAGCGCGGATGCCACGCGCGGCGCAGGCGTCCAGGATCTCGATCAGGGGCCAGTCGCGGCCGTGCTGGCGGCGTACGGTGGCGGTGTTGATCGACAGCCAGCGGTGATCGGTGGAGAAGTCGCGCATCTCGTCAGGCCACGCCGTGCAGCGCCATCAGGGTCTGCATGCGCCGGGTCGCGAGCTCGGGCTGTTCGATCAGCCCTGCCGCGTCGGCCAGGCGGAACAGCTCGGCCAGGTGCAGCAGCGAACGTGTGCTTTGCTGGCCACCGACCATGGTGAAGTGGCTCTGGTGCCCGTTGAGCCAGGCCATGAAGACAACACCCGTTTTGTAGAAGCGGGTCGGCGCCTGGAAGATGTGGCGCGACAGCGGCACGGTGGGTGCCAGGATGGCGTGGAAGCGCGCCGTGTCGCCAGCGGCCAGGGCGGCCAGCGCTGCGCTGGCGGCGGGCGCGATGGCGTCGAAGATGCCCAGCAGGGCGTCGCTCTGGCCATGCGTGGGCAAGTCACCGGCGCCATCACCGGCGATCAGTTCGGCGTAGTTGAAGTCGTCGCCGGTGTACATGCGCACCCCTGCCGGAAGACGGCGGCGCATCTGGATTTCCTTGTCCTTGTCGAGCAGCGAGATCTTGATGCCGTCCACCTTGTCCGGATGCGCGGCGATCACGGCCAGCGCCGTGTCCATCGCTGCGTCGACATCGCTGCTGCCCCCCGCGCCGCCAGCGGCAGCGCTACCCAACCAATACCCGGCCAGAGCCGGGTCAAACATCTCGCCCAGCCAGTGCAGCACGACGGGTTCGCGCGCCTGGCGCAGCACGCGGTCGTAGACACGTTCGTAGTCGGCCGGGCTCTGGGCCACACGCGCCAGCGCGCGGCTGGCCATCACGATGAGCTTGCCGCCGAGCTTTTCGATCGCGGCCATCTGCTCTTCGTAGGCGCGGATCACGTCGTCCACGTTGCGCGCGGCTTCCGGCGCCAGGTGGTCGGTGCCGCAGCCGCTGGCGACGCGCGCGCCGGACACGTCGCGTGCAGCATCCAGGCTGCGGCGGATCAGCTCCAGCGACGTGGGCCAGTCCAGTCCCATGCCACGCTGTGCGGTGTCCATGGCTTCGGCCACGCCCAGGCCCAGGCGCCACAGGCGCTGGCGGTAGGCGATGGTCGCGTCCCAGTCGATGG
>JANOAM010000473.1:0-1988 GCA_031411215.1 Betaproteobacteria bacterium | reverse complement strand
AGTTCGCTGGACACGATGCGCAGCGACGACACCTCACCGCCGGGCGCGATGGTCAGTTCCAGCACCACCTTGCCCTGCAGCGCCGGGTCGTCGCGCAGAGCGCGGTTGTAGATGGCGTAGATCGCACCCTTGTTGCGTTCGAAGACCAGCTTCACGTCTTCGATGCTGCGGCTGGCTTTGCCGCTGGCGCCCTTGGTCAGCGTGCCGCCCTTGCCACCGCCCACGCCGGTGCCGTCACCCGTGCCACCACCGGCACGGCCACCGCCGCCACCGAAGCCACCACCGCCACCACCGCCGGCCACGCCTTCCACCAGCGTGCTGCCGCGGCCCGCAAGACCACCGCCACCCGTGTCCCGGCTGTAGGCGGCCGTGTTGATGCCGCCGCTGCCCTTGGTGGCGTTGCTGTAGATCATCGCGCGCGCGGGAGTGCCAGCGTCCTGGCCGGCACCCACGCCCACACCCACACCGGCCCCCACGCCAGGCCCGGGCTTGACGTCCTGGTTCAGCTGCACGGCCGCCGGCGCCGCGGCCATCTGCTGCAGCTGGTCCTTCATGGCCAGCAGGCCCACGCCACTGGCCTTGCGGCGTGCGTTGTCCAGCGCCACTTCACCCGGCGGCTTGTTGGGCTTGGGGTCGCGCGCCTCGGGCACGGGCGGCTGGTCCTTCTTGTCCGCCTTGATGGGCGCAGGCTTGTCCGGCGCGGCCTCGGGCTTGGCGTTCTCGGGTTTGTCGTCGGCCAGTTTGGGTGGTGGCGGCGGCGGCGTGGTCTTCTGCTCCAGCAGCAGCTTGGCCACGGGCGCGGGCAGCGCCTGCGCCTCCATGCGGTCGGGCTTGCGCAGCGGAATGAAGGGCATGATGAAGCCCAGCAGCAACACCAGGAACAGCACCGCACGCGCGATGCGCTTGAAGCGGCGTTCGTCGTCGGCGTTGATGGACCACGGCAGCGACGGGACGCGAAAGGACGCGACGGGGGCCAGTGCGAGCGCCGTCATGTCAGAAATCCTTCTTGCGGACCGCGAACGAGACATCCGCGAAGTTGGCTCTGGCGCAGGTGAACATCAGCTTGCGCAGCAAGCTGTAGGGCATCTGCTTGTCGGCCATGATGGTGACGGCTTGCTGGTCAGTCTTGTTCTCGGCCAGCACCGCCGTGCGCTGGCCCAGCACCTGCAATTCAGCCAGCAGCGCGGGGATCACGTCACCCTGTTGCGCCACGGACTCGGCAACGCCAGCCACGCGGCTGCCGTCGATGATGATGTCGTCACCCGACACCACCAGCAGCACGGTGGCCTTCGGTTCCTTTTCGGCCGTGCTGATGGGCAGGCTGACGGCCTTGGGGCTGACCAGCGCTTCCACGCCCGTGGCGCTGGTCAGCAGGAAGAAGATGAGGATGGTGAAAACGTCGATCAGGGACACCAGGTTCATGTCCATCGACGCACCAGACTTGGCGCGGCGGTGGGCGCGCTTTTCTGTGGCGGTCATGGCAGCCATCAGCCGGCTCCCTTCTTGGGCGTGCGCACGGGTGCGTCGCCGATGCTGACGTTGGGAAACAGTTCCGCGTTCACCGTCTTGAGGCCGCCCTCAGGCGAAGGTCGCACCGCGGAGCGGATGCTGTCCATCACCTGCACCAGGTCGTCATAGGGCGTGTCGGGCTCGGCCAGCACGCTGGCTTCGGTCTTGTCCGGGAACTTGGCCTTGATCTGCAGCATCAGGCCGGTCAGCGTGGCCAGGTCCTGCTTGCCGCCGACATGGTCAATGCGCTGGATCAGCCCGCCGATGCGGTCACCCACCTCGATGGCGTCCTTGCGCAGCACGATCTCCAGGTTCAGCTCCGGCCCCTTGAGTTGCTCGATGGCGTTGTTCTGCTGCGCCGGCAGGTTCAGGTCCAGCACCGCCATGCGCGAGAACACCGCGGTGGACAGCAGGAAGGGCACCAGCACCACGATCAGGTTGATGAAGGCGGTCAGCTCCAGGTGCGCGACCGCCTTGTG
>JANOAM010000472.1:0-3801 GCA_031411215.1 Betaproteobacteria bacterium | reverse complement strand
GGTGGAAGCCGCGTCAGGCACCGCGGCCGTCGGCCTGCTCGGCGAGACCGCGGTGGATGCCATCCTCATGGACCTGGCCATGCCGGGCATAGACGGTTGGGAAACCATACGCACGCTGCGCCGCCAGGGCTTGAGCACCGCGCCGGTGGCCATCGTCTCCGCCAACGCCTTTGACAAGGGCATGGACAACGACGTGGGCATCATGGCCGCCGACTTCATCACCAAGCCCGTGCGCTTTGACGAGTTGCTGGACTGGCTGGGCACGCAGCTGTCCCTGCAATGGCAGGCCGCGCCGCCCGCTCCGCCGCCGGAACCGGTGCTGCTGCCGGCGGCCACACAATGTCCACCGCGTGAACAGCTTGGCGCGCTGCAGGAGATGGTGAACCTGGGCTACCCGCGCGGCGTGCAGCAGCGGCTGGACGACATCGCACACCAGCACCCCGAATGCCAGCCCTGGCTCGCACCGCTGCGCGACCTGGCGCAGCGTTTCCAGTTTGACCGCATGACCCCCTTGATCCAAGATGCCCTCGCCCGCACGCCCATTCGTTGAAAGCCCGCTTGAACGGCCTGCCGGCACGGGCATCGTGCTGATCGTGGACGACGTTCCGGACAACCTGGCCCTGCTGCACGACGCGCTGGACGCCGCCGGCTACACCGTGCTGGTGGCCACCGAAGGCACGCAGGCCCTGCATCGCGCCGCGCAGGCCGAGCCTGACATTGTTCTGCTGGACGCCGTGATGCCCGGCATGGACGGCTTTGAAGTGGCGCGCCGCCTGAAGGCCGGGCCCGACACCGCGCACATCCCCATCGTCTTCATGACCGGCCTGACCGACACCGAACATGTGCTGGCCGCCTTTGACGCTGGCGGTACGGACTACGTCACCAAGCCCATACGCCCGGCCGAGGTCATCGCGCGCATGGCCGTGCACATGCACGCCGCCCGGCAGGCCCGCCAGGCGCGCAACGCGCTGGACGCGTATGGCCACGCCACGATAGCCATCCGGCTGGACTTGAAGCCTGCGCGCCTGGTGTGGCAGACGCCGCTGGCGCGCCAGTGGTTGCCGCAGTACTTTGACGCGCCGGCCGACGTGGTGCCGCAGGCCCTGCTGGACTGGTTGGAGCCGGCACGCGCTGGTCGCGAAGTGCGGCCGCTGACGACCCCCCGTTCCTTGCCCAATTCGGCGCGCCAACTGGTGGCCACGCTGCAAGGCCAGACCGTGGACGAGGACTGGCTGATCGTGCTGCGCGAGGTCAGCGACGCGGCCACGGTGGAAGCCACCATGCAGGCCTTCGGCCTCACGCTGCGCGAAAGCGAAGTGCTCTACTGGGTGGCCAAGGGCAAGACCAACCGCGACATCGGCGACATCCTGGGCAGCAGCCCGGCCACGGTGAAGAAACACCTGGAACGCATCTACGAAAAGCTGGGTGTGGAGACGCGCACCGCAGCAGCCGCCATGGCCATGCAGAAGGTGCGGGAACTCAACCCTGCCTGAAGGCCTGCGGGCGTGCCGCGGCTGCCGCGGCGTTGTAGGCGCGGTCCCACAAAGCGTCACGCCGCGGGACGACAGTCAGGGCCCACGCAGCGTCGCACAGTACAGCTCATGAACTCCGGTCGTCCCGACGGGAGCATCTTCCAAGAGGAACACCCATGCGAGCCCACCACCTGCTGAAGACTGCCTGTGTTGTCGCGCTGTTGGGCGCGTCTGCCACCTGGGCCATGACCGCACCCCCCATGAGCGTGCGCAGCGGCGGATCGACCGTCGAGGAATTCCAGCAGATCAACGCGAGCGCGTCGGACTACTCCCTGAAGCTGGTCCTGGCGTCCAAGGGCAGCGGCGCCTACGTGGCCGGCATCGACATCACCGTGCGTTCCTTGCCTTCGCGCAACATCGTGCTGGAGCAGATGGCCAGTGGCCCGCTGGTGCTGATGGCTTTGCCGCCCGGCCGCTACGAAGTCAGCGCCACATCGCATGAAGTACTGCCTGGCGCGCCGGCCACACTCAAGCGCGTGCTGACCGTGCCGCGCTCGGGCCTGGCCAATATGGTGCTGTACTTCGACACCGGTGACTCGGTGGAACCGGACAGCCCGGCGGTCTACAGCACGCGCTGAACCCAGCGGGCACCCCTTGGGCGCTTGCCGCCCCCGGGTGCACCGCTGGCCCTACTGGATGAGGCCGTTCTTCATCGCGTAGTAGGTGAGGTCGCTGTTGGACTGCAGCTGCAACTTCTCCAGCACGCGGGTTCGGTAGGTGCTGACCGTCTTCACACTGAGGAACAGGTGTTCGGCTACATGACCCACCGTCTCGCCCTTGGCCAGGTGCAGGAAGACCTGCAGTTCACGGTCGCTCAGCGTCTCGTGCGGCAGCTTGTCAGACAGGCCCGAGGCACCGTCGGCCAGCATTTCAGCCACGGCGGGCGTGATGTAGCGCCGGCCGCGCGCCACCGTGCGGATGGCGGTGGCGATCTCCGCCGGGTCGCATTCCTTGTTGAGATAACCCGCCGCGCCTTGGCGCAGCAACGTGGTGGCGAAG
Organism: Betaproteobacteria bacterium; assembly: GCA_031411215.1. Classification (GTDB taxonomy): domain Bacteria; phylum Pseudomonadota; class Gammaproteobacteria; order Burkholderiales; family Burkholderiaceae_C; genus Rubrivivax. The sequence continues at coordinate 1,270 of JANOAM010000472.1, read as the reverse complement.
TGCGCTTCCGGGAAACCGCTCAGGATCAGCACGGGCAGGTCGGGGCAGCGGGCCTTGATGGCGCTGAGCGCGTCAACGCCGCTCTGGTCCGGCATCGACAAGTCCATCAGCAGCACGTCCACCTCACCGCCGCGCGCGATGACCAGCGCGTCGTGGCCATTGGCGGCTTCGGCCGTGACGCGGAAGTCCACCTCTTCAGAAAGCAACTGGCGCAGGCCCGCGCGGACGATGGCGTGGTCATCGACGATGCCGATACGGATCATGGTCGGGCAGCCCTCGGGGGAAGATAGGGTCTTCAGTGTATGAGGTCTCCGATGCCGCAACCCGCTTTGCCCTGGAACCGCCTGCCTTTCTACCGCATGGCCGGCGCACTGGCCTTTGTGCTGGCGGTGCTGGTGCTGGCGGTCAACGAGTTCAGTTTTGCCGCTGACGAGCACGCCACGGCGCAGCGAGACTTCGCGTCGGACGCCCGGCTGGCCGTGGGTCGGCTGCGCCGGGTGGTGGTCGGCATGGAGTCGGCGCAGCGCGGCTTCATGCTCACCGCACGGCCCGAGTACCGCGAGCCCTACGACACCCTGCTGGGACAGGTGACGCAGGTGGTGGAGTCCGTGCGCAAACTCGCCACGCGGCGGCCCGCGCAGCGCGACACGCTGGAACAGTTGGCCGTGCTCAGCGAACGCAAGTTCTCCGAGCTGGCCGAGGTCATGCGTCTGCTGGACGCAGGCAACACCAAGGCGGCCAGCAACCTGCTGCTGACCGGCATCGGGCGCGAGCAGTCCGAGCGCATCCAGCAGCTCGTTGACGCCATGATCGCGCAGGAAGAAGCGGCCTATGTACAGGCCGGCGCGCTGCGCCAGACCATCCGCAATTGGAGCCGGCTGGCGGTGCTGGCGATGATCCTGATCTCCCTGCTCAGCCTGCTGGCGTCCTTGCGCGTGGACCGTGAACGCGAGTCCGAACGCGCGCGTTTCGTCGCCGACCTGAGCGCCGAGCGTGACAAGCTGGAAGCCGAGGTGACACGCCGCACCGCGGAACTCACCGACCTGGCCCACCACCTGCAGACCGTGCGCGAAGACGAACGCGGCCGGCTGGCGCGTGAGCTGCACGACGAATTGGGTGGCCTGCTGACGGCGGCCAAGATGGACCTGGCCCGCGTGCGCAAGCGGCTGGCCGACAGCGGGCCGGAACTGGCCGAGCGCATCGAGCACTTGGGCCGCAAGCTGGATTCGGGCATTGCGCTCAAGCGCAACATCATCGAGAACCTGCGTCC
>JANOAM010000471.1:0-5335 GCA_031411215.1 Betaproteobacteria bacterium | reverse complement strand
GTCGCGCACGGTGAAGTGCAGGTGGCTGCCTTCTTCGGTCTGTTCATCGCCCTCGGCGCGTACGCTCAGCACGACTTCACCCTTTTCGGTGAACTTGACCGAGTTGGAGAGCAAATTGAGCAGCACCTGGCGCAGCCGGGTCACATCACCCAGGATGGCCTGGGGCACATCGCCTTCGAACTGGTAGGCGATATCGAGGTGTTTCTCGGCGGCGCGGCTGCCGATCAGGTCCATCGCCGACTCCACACACTCACGCAGGTCAAAGGGCTGGGCTTCGATGTCCATGCGCCCGGCCTCGATCTTTGAGAAGTCCAGGATGTCGTTGATGATGGTCAAGAGCGCGTCACCGGAGTCGCGGATGGTGCCGGCGAAGTCACGCTGTTCGGCCGTCAGCTCGGTGTCCAGCAAGAGGCCGCTCATGCCGATGACGGCGTTCATCGGCGTGCGGATCTCGTGGCTCATGGTGGCCAGGAAAGAGCTCTTGGCCTCGTTGGCGCCTTCGGCCTGGGCGCGCGCCTCCTGCGCCTCGGCATACAGCTGCGCATTGCGGATGGCCACGCCCACGCCCGCCGCCAGGGTTTCCAGCAGCTTCTGGTCGTGCATCGAAAAGCGCCCCTCTTCGCGTGTGCTCTGCACGCTGATGACGCCGATGGCCTGGCCACGCACGACGATGGGCACGCCCAGGTAGCTGGCGGCCTGCACACCCAGTTGCGACGCGCCGATGGCATCGGCCGCACGGTCCACGTCTTCGTTGAGCAGCAGGGCCTGGCCGGTTTCAATGATCTTGCCGGTCAGGCCTTCGCCCAGGGCCTGTTCGCCGAGTTCCTCGCCATGCGCGTAGGGGAAGCGGATCCGCCCGGCCGCCTCGTCCACCAGGGCCACATAGACGATGTCGGCGCGGAAGGTCTCGCGCATCTGGTCGCCCAGCGTCCGTATCAGTTCGCCGAGGTCGATCTTGGAGTTCAGCGCCTGGCCCAGCGCATTGACGGTGGCCAGTTCGCTGGCGCGCTGCTCGGTCTGCGCCAGCAGCGCCTGCGTCTGCCCGAACAGGCGTGCGCCCTCCAGCGCCACGCTCATGCTGCCTGCCAGTGTGGTGAGCAGCCGCACGTCGGCGTCGCTGAAGGCGTCTTCGCGGTCCATGTTGTCCAGCCCGATCACGGCCGTGACCCGGCCGTCGCTGACGATGGGCACCCGCAGCAGGCTCCTGGAGTTCTGCGTGCCCGGCAGCGTGGTGCGCACCGTGCCCAGCTCGGCCATGCGCAGGTCGATGTCGCGGTTGATGATCAGCGGTTTCGCCGTCCGGATCAGGTGCCAGCCCATGGTCGAGATCGGCCCGTCAGGCACGTCCAGGCGCTGCCCACGCTCCAGGATGTAGTGGTAGTGGCGTTGCCCGGTTTCGGCGTCGAAGCCGGCGATGCTGATGCTCTGCGAGTCGAACAGCTCACGCAGTTTTTCACCCACCAGTTCGCAAATGGCGCGTGCCTGCAGCTTGTCCGCGAGGCCCGCCTGCACGCCGTTGATGATGGCCAGTTCAGCCGCCCGGGCGTCGGTTTCCTTCAGCAGTCGCTGGGTTTCGTCGAAGAGGCGGGCCGCTTCCATGGCCACGCCCATGGACGCGGCGATGGTCTGCAGCAGCCGCACATCGGCTTCGCCGAAGGCATGCTCGCGCTCGTGGCTTTCGAGCGCGATGCTGCCCAGCACGCGGTCACTGCCGACGATGGACACGCGCAAGGAGGACTTGGGCAAGTCCGTGCCGGGGACCGCCCCAGTCTGCGCGTTCTCGGCCAAGGAATTGGCGATGCGCGGTTCGCGCTCCGCCACCAGGGCTTCCCACGCGATGGTCTTGGGCGGCGCCGAAGGAAAGTGCAGCCGCTGCCCGTGCTCGTACTCGTAGAGATAGTGGACGACGCGCTGGTCGTGGTCGTACCAGCGGATGCCGATGTCCTGGCTGCCGAGCACCGTACGCAGCTTGTCGCCCACCAGGTCCACGATGCCCTGGAAGTCCAGGCTTCCCGCAATGCCCTGCTGGATGCTGTTGATCACCGCCAGCTCGGCCGCGCGCTGCTCGGCCTGGGCCTGCGCCGCGCGCGCCTCGGCCGTGCGTGCGTCGACCTTCTGTTCCAGGGCTTCGGCCGCCCGCAGGTTGACCAGGGTAAGCGCCGCTTGCGACGCCAGCATGCCCAGCAGCTGGGTGTCGCCTTCGTGGAAGCGGCCGAACAGGCCTTCGATGTCGGCGTAGAGGAAGCCCAGCAGCTCGCGCTGGGCGACCAGCGGCACCACCATGCAGCTGCGCTGGTCGATGGGCTCGGCGCCCTCCGGGCCGTGCCTCAGGCTGGCGATTCGCTGGCGCCGGGCGGCCTCCAGCCAGGGCGCGACCGCCTGCAGCAGGCCGGCCTCGCTTTCACCGGTCGGCACCAGGGCGCCGGCGATGCGTGGGCCTTCGGGAGCATCCAGCACCAGCAGCACCCGTTCTGCACCGGACAGTTCGGTCACCTCGTCGACCAGGAACTCGCACAGCTCGGCCTCGCTGCGCAATTCATTCAGCCGCAGGCCGGATTCGACCAGGCGCTGAAAAGGCTCGCGCAGGTTGGCCACGCCGGCCAGGTGCGCTTCGCGTTCAGCGGCCGGCAGGCTTGCTGCCCGGGCATGGGCCACCCAGGCCTGGACCAGTTCGCGCCGCTGCTCCAGCTTGTTCAGGGCGTTGCGGCGCAGCCCTTCGTCGCCGATGCCGGCCAGCGTGTCGACCACGAAGCGGTAGGCGCGGTGCATGGCCTCGGCGGCTTCGTGGTGGCTCTTCTTGCCTGCTGCGGCCAGCAGCGCCTGGCTGTGGCGCCACCACAGCTCGTCCGGTGTCATGCCGTTCAGGCGCCCCAGGCCCTGAGCCAGGTGCAGGGCGGCGGCCCGTTGGGTGGCGGCCAGTGCCTTGCGCGGCCGACCCGCCGCCAACCAGGCATGGCTGGCACGCGCCAGATAGCTGATCAGGATGCCCGGGTCGATGTGGGCGATGGTTGCACAGGCCTGCTCCAGCAAGCGTGCCGCGGCCGCGGGCCGGCCTTCCAGCAGTGCGATCTGGCCCGCTGCGTGGGCGGCAGCGCCGGCCAGGTTGGGGGCGGCCAGTTCGCGCGTCAGGCGGTCGCCCTCGGCGGCTGCCTCGCGCACCGAATCCACACGGTGCAGCAGCAGGTCGATCTCGACCAAGGACCAGATCAGGTTCAGCAGGCCCCACCGGTTGCCGAAACGGCGCAGGTCCTGCAACGCCGTGACGGTGAGGCGCCGGGCACGCCGCAGCAGCCCCAGTTCGCGGTAGACCTCACCCAGGTTGCCCAGGATCACCGGCATGCCGGAGCGGTTCTCGCAGGCCTCCCAGACTTCGATGGCCTGGCGGTAGCGCTGCAGGTGCAGGGATTGGTCGGGCTCGTGGAAGGTCAGCAGGTTGAGCGCGCTGCCTTGCGTGCCGAGGTCGCCGCAGGCGCGTGCCAGTTCCAGCACACGCAGGCTGACGGCGTCGGCTTCCGCCGCGCGGCCGGCGGCGGCCAGCTGCGAGGCCTGGGCATGCAGGGCGCGGGCATGCAGGGCCTTGAAGCCCAAGGCGTCGAAGGCTGCGGCGGCCTGGGCCGCGTACGCCACGACCTGGTCCATGCCCTTGCGTGTGCGCCCTTGCGCAGCGGCCAGGGTCTGCAGGCACAAGGCCTGCAGCATGGGGTTGTTGCCGCGCCGCGCCGCGCGCAGCGCCTGCTGCGCGGTGACCAGGGACTCGTCCGCGTTGCCGACGCGGCCCTGCAAGATGCTGCGCCGGCGCAGGGCCCACGCCTGCACGTTGGCGTCGCCGCGCGACTGCCGCGCCAGCGCGGCCAGGGCCTGCACATCGGCTTCCGCCTGCTCGGTTTCGCCGCGCAGGAACAGGTTCTCGCAGCGCAGGTCCAGCAACTCGGCGCGCTGCTCGGCCGGCAGGGTGACGGTCTGGAGTGCCGCGGTGGCGCGGGCCTCGGCCAGGCGCGGTTGTCCGGTCCAGGTCAGCTCACGCACGTCGAGCAAGGCGCGCCCGGCAGGGGCGGCGGCCTCGGTACGTTTGATCGTCGTTACGGACTTCTTCACGGGCATGTCAGCGGTCCTTGCGGGCGGGGGTGTTGTGGAGTGCTTGGATCAGGGCTTCGACGCGGATCGGCTTGACCACGTAGTCGTCCATGCCGGCGCCCAGGCAGGCCTCGCGGTCGCCCTGCATCGCGTTGGCGGTCATCGCGACGATGCGCGGGCGTTCGGCCACCGGCCAGCGCTGCACGATGGCGCGGGTGGCTTCCAGCCCGTCCATCTCCGGCATCTGCACGTCCATCAGCACCAGGTCGTAGGCCTGGCGTTCGATGCTCTCGATGGCCTCGATGCCGTTGCTGGCCAGGTCGGCGCGGTAGCCCATCTGGCTGAGCAGGCGCAGCGCCAGCTTCTGGTTGACCACGTTGTCCTCGGCCAGCAGGATGCGCAGCGGGTGGCGTTCGGCCATCTGCGCGTCCATGCGTGGTTTGGTTTCGGCGGCTGCGGCGCGCGGCGCCACCTCATGCGCGAGCAGGCTCACCAGCGTGTCGAACAGCTGGCTCTGGCGCAGCGGCTTGGCCAGCGTGGCGGCGAAGACGCTGTCGCTGGCCTCCTTGCGGCCAAGCGAACTGAACAGCACCAGCGGCAGCGTGTGCCCGGCCGCGCGGATGCGTGCGGCCAGCCTGCTGCCGTCCATGCCCGGCATGTGCATGTCGATGATGGCCAGGTCAAACGACTGCGTCTGCAACATCTGCAGCGCGGTTTCAGGCGCTTCGGTGTCCTGCGCCACCAAGCCCCACTTGGCGGTCTGCAGCGCCAGGATGCGCCGGTTGGTGGCGTTGTCATCGACCACCAGGATGCGTTTGCCCTTGAGCACGGCCTGCTCGCCGATGAACTCGCGCTTGCTGCCTTCGGGCAGGCTTGCCAGCTTGCAGGCGATCGTGAAGTGGAACGTTGCCCCACAGCCCGGGCCGGCGCTCTCGGCCCACATCGTGCCGCCCATCAACTCGGCCAGCAGCTTGCTGATGGCCAGGCCCAGCCCGGTGCCGCCGTACTTGCGCGTGGTGCCGCTGTCGGCCTGGCTGAACTTCTGGAACAGGCGGGACAGGCCCGCTTCACTCAGCCCGATGCCGGTGTCGCGCACCGTGAAGTGCAGCTTGCTGCCATCGCCAGTCTGCTCGTCGCCTTCGACCTTGACCGTTAGCACCACCTCGCCCGCTTCGGTGAACTTCACTGAGTTGGACAGCAAGTTGAGCAGCACCTGGCGCAACCGCGTCACGTCGCCGCTGATGGCCGGCGGCACCTCGCC
>JANOAM010000470.1:0-3624 GCA_031411215.1 Betaproteobacteria bacterium | reverse complement strand
CCCTTCGGCGCGCTGGACCACCAGACCCGCGAGCTGATGCAGGAACTGCTGCTGGGCATCTGGGAAGCTGAGCAGAAGACCGTGCTCTTCGTCACCCACGACATCGACGAAGCCGTGTTCATGGGCACGCGTGTGGTCGTGATGAGCGCCAGGCCTGGCCGCATCAAGCTGGACCGCGTGGTGCCGCTGGCGCACCCGCGTCACTACTCGGTGAAGACCACACCGGCTTTCAGCGAGTTGAAGGCCGAACTGACCGAAGCTGTGCGCGAAGAAGTGCTGGCTGCGCAGAGTGCCTCAGAGGCCGCCGTTGGATAGGCCCATCGGCATCGGCCTGTTGGGCACAGGCATCATGGGCCGCCGAATGTTGGTTGCGCTGCAAAAACAGAGCCGTTTTGAGGCTGTGGCGCTGTGGGACCCCAACGCAGACGCTCTGCATTTGGCCGCCCCCCTGGCGCCGCGGGCGCGTGTGCTGGCGAGCATAGCCGCGCTGGTCAACGACCCCGCCGTGCAGTTGGTGTACGTGGCCTCTCCACCGTCCCTGCACGCTGTCGGCGTGGCCGCGGCCTTGGCGGCGCGCAAGGCCTGTCTGTGCGAAAAGCCGTTGGCGCCGGACCCGGCTCAGGCAGCCGTGGTGGTGCACACGGTGGAGACGGCTGGTTTGCCCTTCGCCGTCAACTTCCCGTTTGCCAGTTCTTCGTCGGCGCGGCGCTTGCAGCAGATCGTGTCCAGCGGCGAACTGGGAGCCATCACGGCAGCGCGCATACGCCTGCGCTTTGCGCATTGGCCCCGTCCATGGCAGGCCGGCGCCAGCGCCTGGCTGGCAGGCGCGGCCGAAGGGGGTTTCACACGCGAGGTGCTGTCGCACTTTGTCTTCCTGTCCTTGCGGCTCTTTGGCCCGGCGCGTGTAGAGGGCGTGCAGTTGCAGCGTGAGCCCGGGCAGGCCGAAAGCGCACTGCGGTGCCGGTTGGTGCACGCCGCTTGCAGCGTGGAGATTGACGCGGCAGTCGCAGGCGATGTGGCGGACGACAACCGCTTCGAGATCACCGGTGCGCTGGGGCAGGTGGCGCTGGCGGGCTGGTCGCGCCTGGAGCACCGGGGCCAGACCAGCGAGGCCGTGGACGGCACGGCCAACATGCTGCTGGCGCTGGACGCCTGCCTTCAGGGCCGGGGCGACCAAGGTCTGGCCACGGTGCAGGAAGCGGCTGCTGTGGTGTCTTGCGTCGAGGCGATGCTGGCCTGAACCTGGGCTGAAGCCGAAGTAGGCAGCGTCCTACAGCCCATCGCGCCGCGAGCCGACCTGTGGGGGCATGAAAGGAACGCACAGTTCCGTCCATCGCTCCACCCCACAGGAAAGCACCATGCACGACCAGGATCAGACCAGCGCCGAGTCCACCCGCGCGACTGCGCAGCCCGCGACTGAGCTGCAAGCTTCACCTGTTGATGACGACGCCGCGTGGGTTGGCTACGAATCCGCCATGCCGTGGATTGATTTGTCTGCCGGTGCTGGCGCGAATCCACTGATGTCGGTGCAGTGTGGGCGGTGACTTGCGGCGACCTGCTGAACGCGCTGTGGAGAGCACCTATCGGACATCACCTACACCAGGACACAGGTCCGTCCGACGGCCGATCTTTGGCGCGGGCACGATGATCTCCGAACCATGAAAATCTCCTTCCGAACCAGCCAGCCCGTGACCCCGCCTTCGATCCTGCAGCGGGCCAGCGCGCAATGGACCGCACTGGCGACCGATGCGTTCCCCATGCTGGGACGGTGGGCTGGACTGGCGTTGTTCATGTCTGCGGTGTTGGCGCTGGCCATGCTGGTTTCGCTGCAGCAAGTCGTGTCCGCGGCTGTGGTGACGGCCAAGCAGCGGCAGTTGGCATTTGCACAACAAGGCGTGCGTGCCCAACTCTTCGGCAGGTGTGGATCCGACGCCGCCAAGCAGGTCGCCTGCGGTCAGAACGTGGCAGGCAACGACACGGCGGCGCGGAGCCGACTCGCCGGTCCCAACTGAGATTCAGCCAAGGCGACCTTCAGTCCAGGCGCCAGTAGAACGGGCCACCGTCTGCACGACGCGGGGTCAGCACACGGCGCTTGGCCAGGTTGCCTTCCCACTTGCAGTCCTCCGACCGGCAGCGGTAGCGCCGCACCGGGATGATCGCGGACAACATCCGGTCCGCCCATCCGCGTGGAATGCGGAGGAGGCTACCGGTGCACTGCGGGCAGGCCATGTGGACGGATGCACGCGATCGGTACGAAGGGTCTTGGTGCAGTGCCATGGCGGTGGAGTCCAAAGATGAGTGTGAAGCCTGATTGGCCTGGGCGCAGTGGCGAGCCCTTGGTTGAAGGCATGGTGCCGAGTTCAGGCTCCACACGGTGTAGGCAGACCGATGCTTGCCGTGTAGGACATGCATCGCTTCACCGCCGTCGCAGCCCACTTCAGGTGTTCCCGAAGGCAACGGCTGGCCGGCGCGCCTGCGCTGTTGGCGCCCGGCTGTCCCGGTGCCATGGTCACTGGCGCAGGCCAGCCGCACTGAAGCGGCCGCAGCCGCGGCGTCAGAAGCTCACGGCCGCGCGCAGCGACAGCATGTGGCCGCTGTGCCCATAGGTGCGGCCCTGCAGCCAGGCGGCACTCAGTGCCAGGCTTTCATGGCCGCCCAGTCCCAGTTGCCCGAAGACCGCCGGCCCGGCACGGTGGGATTGGCGGCCGTGAGCCGCCCACTGGTCCCAGGGCCCCAGCTCACTGAAACCTTGCAAGCCCCAGTGCAGGCCGGGCTGCCAGCGGTGGCGCAATTGCCATTGCAACTTCAGCTGGGTGGGCTGAGCGTCGTTGTTGCCCAGGCCGCGCTCAAACAGCAGGTTCAGACTGAGATGGCTGCGTCCCAGGTCGGTCTGCAGCAAGGGGCCGAACTCCAGCCGGCCGCCGCCGCGATCGTTGTGGTCATGGATCCATTGCGTGTGTGCGGCCACGTCCAGCGGCCAGTTGCCCTGGGTCAGCATCCACTGGTTGGACCAGTTGAAGGTGCTCAGGGTGAAGGGGCCGTGCAGCGGACCGATCCAGCTCCAAAAGACGCCACTGGTCCAGCGGCTGTTGATGCCGTGGCTCAGCCCCAGTTCCGGCCAGGCAACGCTGGCGCGGTCCTTGCGGGCCACGGTCCAGTAGCGCGATTCCACGGTCGTGAGGCCCGCGTTGTCGTAGGGCTGGACAAGGTAGTAGCCAGGGTCCGCCTGCGCCGGGCTGCAAAGCCAGGCGGACAGCAGGCCTGCCCACGCCCAGCTACCGGCACGTGCCGCCCCCGGCCGAGCCGGCGTGTGGGCAAGTGGCGCGTGGCAACGGGGCATGGGGCGGGACTCCGGTCCCCGGGGTTCAGGGTCTTCCTGCGTTTACGGACCCACGCGCCGCAAGCTGAGGCAAGATTGCACGCCAAGCCCTGGCGGCCACACCGGTGCCGCCTGCGACACACCCAGGACCTTGCCATGGCCGATCAAACCAGTGAACCCTTTGTCATCACGCGGCGCTTCTTGGCGCCGCGCGCCATGGTCTTTGCCGCGCTGACGCAGGCCGAGCACCTGCGCCACTGGATGAGCCCGCCCGGCATGGAGATGAGCCACTGCAGCGTGGACGC
>JANOAM010000469.1:0-2869 GCA_031411215.1 Betaproteobacteria bacterium | reverse complement strand
CAGCAGCACCACGCTGTAGGGCTTGCGGCGCACGGCTTCGGTCAGCACGCCGCCTTCGCCATAGCCGATGTAACCCGGGGGTGCGCCCTTCAGCGTGCTGACGGTGTGCGCTTCCTGGTACTCGCTCATGTTGATGGTGATGAGGTTGTGCTCACCGCCATAGAGCGCCTCGGCCAGGGCCAACGCAGTTTCGGTCTTGCCGACGCCGCTGGTGCCGGCCAGCATGAACACGCCGATGGGCTTGCTGGGGTTGTCCAGGCCGGCGCGGCTGGTCTGGATGCGCTTGGCGATCATCTCCATCGCGTGGTCCTGGCCGATGACGCGCGTGCCCAGGTGCTTGGCCAGGTTCAGCACGGTCTCGATCTCGTTGGCCGCCATGCGGCCCACGGGAATGCCAGTCCAGTCGGCCACCACGCTGGCCACGGCCTGCTGGTCCACGGTGGGCAGGATGAGCGGGCTTTCGCCTTGCAGCGTGTGCAGTTCGGCCTGCACCTCGCGCAGGCGGGCCAGGGTCTTGGCGCGGTCTTCTTCGCTCAGTGGTGCGGGGGCTTCCGCAGCGGTTGCGGGTGCTGCGGCGTTCTCCAGCGCGCTGCCCGTGCCTTCAACGGGTTGCAGTGCACCACGCAGCGTGGCACGCAGGGCCAGCAGTTCGTCCACCAGCGTCTTTTCCTGCTGCCAGCGCGCGTCCAGCGCGGCCAGGCGTTCGACTTCAGTGGCCTTGGCCGCGTTGGCTTCGGCCTCACGCGCCGCAGTGTCCACACCCACGGCCTTTTCGCGGCCGATGATGGCCAGCTCGGTGTCCAGCGCCTCGATGCGCTTGCGGCTGTCGTCCACCTCGGCCGGCGTGGCGTGCAGGCTCACCGCCACACGCGCGCAGGCGGTGTCCAGCAGGCTCACGCTCTTGTCGGGCAGCTGGCGCGCGGGGATGTAGCGGTGGCTCAGCTTGACGGCCGCTTCCAGCGCTTCGTCCAGGATCTGCACGCGGTGGTGCTTTTCCATGGTGCTGGCCACGCCGCGCATCATCAGCACGGCCTTGCGTTCATCGGGTTCGTCGACCTGCACGCTCTGGAAGCGGCGCGTCAGCGCCGGGTCCTTCTCGATGTGCTTCTTGTATTCGGCAAAGGTGGTGGCGCCGATGGTGCGCAATTGGCCACGCGCCAAGGCCGGCTTCAGCAGGTTGGCCGCATCGCCGGTACCCGCCGCGCCGCCCGCGCCCACCAGGGTGTGGGTTTCGTCGATGAACAGGATGATGGGCTTTGCGCTGGCCTGCACCTCGTCGATGACGCTGCGCAGGCGCTGCTCGAATTCACCCTTCATGCTGGCGCCTGCCTGCAGCAGGCCCACGTCCAGTGCGAGCAGCTGCACGTCCTTCAGCGTCGGTGGCACGTCGCCACGCACGATGCGCTGCGCAAAGCCTTCCACGATGGCGGTCTTGCCCACGCCCGCCTCGCCGACCAGGATGGGGTTGTTCTGGCGCCGCCGCATGAGGATGTCCACGACCTGGCGGATCTCGTCGTCGCGGCCGACGATGGGGTCCATCTTGCCGCCACGCGCCTGCTCGGTGAGGTCGGTGGTGAAGCGCTTGAGCGCTTCCTGCTTGCCCATGGCCGCCGGTGCGATGGCGTCGCTGGTCTCGCCCGGCGCGGCGCCGCTGTCACTGGCCGGCGCACCTTCTTCGGGAGAGCCTTTGAGGATGCTGCTGAACTTGGCGGCCAGGTCGTCGGCGTGGACCTTGTCGAACTGGCGTGAGATGCCCATCAGCGCACCACGCAGAGACGGCGTCTTCAGCATGCCCAGCAGCAGGTGCCCGGTGCGCACCTGGCGGTCGCCGAACATCAGCGATCCGTAGACCCAGCCGCGTTCCACGGCAGTGTCTATGAACTGCGAGATGTCGCTGACGCTGGACGCACCGCGTGGCAGGCGGTCCAGTGCCTGGGTCATGTCGGCGGCCAGTGCCGCCGTGTCCAGGTTGTAGTGGCGCACGATGCGATGCAGGTCGCTGTCTGGCGTGTTCAGGATCTGCACCAGCCAGTGCTGCAGTTCGACAAAGGCATTGCCCCGCATCTTGCAGAACACGGTGGCGCCTTCGATGGCCTTGTAGGCCAGTGCGTTGAGCTTGCCGAAGGAGGCGGTGCGCGAGATCTCGGTCATGGCAGGACTCCGGGGCGGGGCGTGGGAAAGGACGTGGGAAAGGGCTTGGGAAAGGACGTGAGAAAGGACGTGAGTGGCCGCAGGCGCAGGCTGCGGCCCTGGCCCGGCTTCGAGCCCAGCCAGCCCAGCACACCCAGCCGCACATCGCGGCCCAGCCGTGCTTGCGGCCGGGCACTGCCGGCCAGCGTGAGCTGCAGGTCCCATTGAAGTTCGCGCCCGGCCAGCAGCCGGACCCAGTCCTGCAGGGCTGGCCAGGCGCTGCCGCCGGGCAGGAAGGCCAGGTACTGCGTCATGTCCAGCGGCCCCAGGTGCAGGCGGAAGCGGTACTGCCGGTCCCACACGCGCGAGCCGGCGTTGGCCGACAGGCCCAGTTGCGGTGCGGGCCTCTCGCCGTGTTCGCTGCGTTCGCTGCGGTTGCGCGCAAAGCCCAGCTGCGAGCGGTCGGCCGGGTCGATGCTGAGCCAGTGGCCGACATGCGACTCCACGCGCGCCGCGACGCCAAAGTACTGCCGCAGCACCTTGGCCAGGGCCTCGGGGTGGCGGCTGCGGCCGGCCAGTGTGCCGGCGTGGAAGGCCAGCGCGGCGGGTGGCAGAACGCCACCGAGCGCGGGTGCGCCAGCACAGGCCAGCAGCCAGGCGCGGTAGCGGTCGCTGCCGGGCCGGTCGCCCTGCACCACGGGCTGCGACTGCGCCCAGGCGCGGTAGAACAGCGACAACA
>JANOAM010000468.1:0-2492 GCA_031411215.1 Betaproteobacteria bacterium | reverse complement strand
CGTAAAATCAAGGGTTGTGGGTTCGTGCTGCGGCATGCCCCGCAGCCCCCACGACCACCTGAGCTCTTCCACATGACCCACGTCGTTCTCGAATCGTGCATCCGCTGCAAGTACACCGACTGCGTTGACGTCTGCCCCGTGGACTGCTTCCGCGAAGGCCCGAACATGCTGGTCATCGACCCCGATGAATGCATCGACTGCGCGGTGTGCATCCCCGAATGTCCGGTCAACGCCATCCTGCCCGAAGAAGACGTGCCCAGCGACCAGCTGGCGATGATCAAGATCAACGTCGAGCTGTCGCGCAAGTGGCCCAGCATCACCAAGCGCAAGGCCCCGCTGCCCGACGCCGATGACTGGAAAGACCGCACCGCCAAGCTGGACCAACTCCAGCGCTGAATTTGCCTCTACCTGCGCACTGCGCAGTTTCAACATGAACCCAGACGTCATCCAGACCGACGCCGTCATCGTCGGCGCCGGCCCCGTGGGCCTGTTCCAGGTGTTTGAACTTGGCCTGCTCGAAATCAAGGCCCACATCATCGACAGCCTGGCCTACCCCGGTGGCCAGTGTGTGGAGCTCTACCCGGACAAGCCCATCTACGACATCCCTGCGGTGCCGGTGTGCACGGGCCAGGAGCTTACGGACAGCCTGCTCAAGCAGATCAAGCCCTTTGGCGCCACCTTCCACTTGAACCAGGAAGTCACCCAGGTCCAGAAGCAGGACGATGGTCGCTTCTTTGTTGAGACCTCCAAGGGCACGCAGTTCCTGACCAAGACCATGTTCATCGCCGGTGGTGTGGGCAGCTTCCAGCCGCGTACGCTGAAGGTCGATGGCATTGAGGCTTTTGACGACCAGCAGCTGTTCTACAAGGTCAAGAACCCGGCGCAGTTCAAGGGCAAGAACATCGTCATCGTGGGCGGTGGTGATTCGGCGCTGGACTGGGCGCTGAACTTCGCGCAGGACGGCCCCAATAAGGCCGAGAGCGTGATCCTCATCCACCGCCGCGACGGCTTCAAGGCCGCGCCGGCTTCGGTGGCCAAGATGAAGGAGTTGTGCGACGCCTACGAGATGCAGTTTGTCGTCGGCCAGGTCACCGGTTTCGAAGAGGACAACGGCAAGCTCACGCAGATCAAGGTCACCGGCAGCGACGGCGTCACGCGCGTCATGCCGCTGGACATGCTGCTGGTGTTCTTCGGCCTCAGCCCCAAGCTGGGCCCCATCGCCGAATGGGGACTGAACATCGACCGCAAGCAGATCGCGGTGGACACCGAGAAATTCCAGACCAGCACACCGGGCATCTTCGCCGTGGGTGACATCAACACCTACCCGGGCAAGAAGAAGCTGATCCTGTCGGGCTTCCACGAAGCGGCCCTGGCAGCCTTCGGCGCCAGCCCCTACATCTTCCCGGACAAGCGTGTGCTGCTGCAGTACACGACCACCAGCCCCAAGCTGCACAAGGTGCTGGGCGTGGAGTCGCCAGTCTTCGACTGACGCGCGCTGCATTCGCGCCACACCGAAAGCCCGCCCTTGGCGGGCTTTTTCTTTCGTGCCGCTATCATCGCGGCCTTCGCTAGGGGTGTTGCCGCCGCGTCCAACGTGGTGGCGACTGAGAAAGTCCCTTTGAACCTGTTTGAGCCGGCCTTGCTTACAAGGGGCGGCTCAAAGTCCCCGAAAGGGGATTGAGGTAATCCTCGCGCAGGGAAGCAAGTTCGATATCCAGCATCCACGTCCTGTGGATTGCCTTTTCGACGCGCCGACCTGCCATCTTCTGAAAGCTCAGGATGGCATCCAAGACCTTCACCTTGACCCGCACCGCGCTTGCCGCGGCTCTGCTCGTTCACGCCGCCACATCGATGGCGCAGGACACCGTCACCATCACCGGCAGCCGCACGGCCACCATTGCCGGCTTCGGTGACTCCGCGCCCGCACGCACACCCATCCAGGCTCTGAGCCTGGGCCAGGCCGCACTCGCTGACCTGGGGGTGCTGACACTGGGCGCCCTGCCCCGCCTGGACGCCAGCGTGGGCGACGCCTACAACGCCGAGGGCTACTGGAGCATCCTTTCCATCCGCGGCTTCACGCTGGACAACCGCTTCAACTACCGCCGCGACGGCCTGCCCATCAACGCCGAATCCGCTATCGCGCTGGAGAACAAGGACCGGCTGGAAATTCTCAAAGGCACCAGCGGCGCGCAAGCCGGCACCAGCGCACCGGGCGGCCTGGTGAACCTGGTTGTGAAGCGCCCGCAAGGCGACACACGCCACGCCAGCCTGGCCTGGCGTGAAAGCGGGTCGCTGCTGGCTGCCGTGGACCTGGGCCAGAGCTTCGGCCCTGATCGCAGTCTCGCCGTGCGCCTGAATGTGGCGGCCGAACACCTGAACCCGGTGGTCCGCAACACCAAGGGCAACCGGTCTCTGTTCGCCCTGGCCGCCGATTGGCGCCTGGGTGCCGACACCCTGCTGCAGGCCGAGTTCGAATCCAGCCGCCAGAAGCA
>JANOAM010000467.1:0-12661 GCA_031411215.1 Betaproteobacteria bacterium | reverse complement strand
GGCCAGCACGTCGGGCCGGCGCAGGAAGGGGCTGTCGGTGGGCGTGGCACCGCCCAGCACGAAGTGGTTGCCACCGCCCGTGCCGGTGTGGCGGCCGTCGACCATGAACTTCTCGGTCGACAGGCGCGTCTGGTGCGCGGCTTCGTAGAGGAATTCGGTGTTGTCGACCAGTTCCGCCCAGCTGTGCGCGGGGTGGATGTTGACCTCGATGACACCCGGGTCGGGCGTCACGGCCAGCAACTTCAGGCGCGGGTCGCGCGGCGGCGGGTAGCCTTCCAGCACGATCTTGACCTGCAGTTCCGCGGCCGTGGCTTCCACCGCGGCCAGCAGTTCCAGGTAGTCCTCCAGATGCTTCAGCGGCGGCATGAAGATGTAGATCACGCCGCTCTTGCCACCGTGTTCACGTTCGGCTGATTTTTCGGCTTTAGGGCCGTTGCCACGCTGCGGGTCGCGCACCTCCACGCACAGCGCGGTGCGGGTCAGTTCAGCGGCGGATTCGAAGCGTGCCGGCGTGGCCAGCGGGTTGCGCGGATGGGGCGTCACCGGGTCGTGTTCGATGGCCATGCGCCCTTGCCCAGGGCCGCCACCGAAGGGCGTGCCGCCGGCAACCGCGCCACGGCCGCTGAGGCCGGCGCTGCCATCGCCCGCCACGTCCGCGCCGAAGCCATCAGCGTCCAGGCCACCTTCCGGAGCCGTGCTGCCATCGCCTTCCGGCGCAGCGGGAGCACGCAAGCCGCTGACCGCCTGCTGCATGCGCAGCGCGGCGGCGGAAGGCAACTGCCCCAGCGGCGCAAACGGGTCCTGCTCCATCGGAACGGGCCGGTCGCTCTTGGCCGCCCAGGGCTGGCTGTCCAGCGGCAGGCGGTAGCCCATGGGGGAATCGCCGGGCATCAGGTACAGGCGTTCGTCACGCAGGAACCACGGTCCCGTCACCCAGGCCGGTCCCGCGGTGCCCACTTGCCATTCGCGCTTGATGGGCAGCAGGTAGCCCACCGTGGCGTCCAGGCCCTGCTGGAAGACACGGCGCAGGCGGGCGCGTTCCAGTTCGTCGTCCAGGCGGGAATCAAAAGGGTCCACGTTGACCGGCAGCCGGCGTTCGCGCCACAGGTAGTACCAGGTGTCCTCGAAGCCGGCATGCACATACTGGCTGTCCAGGCCCAGGCGACGTGTCAGCGTCAGCATGAAGGCCTTGGCGTCGTCGGCCGTGTAGCGGTGCGGGTCACGCTCGTCGGCGAACAGGTTCGGGTCGTTCCAGCAGGGCTGGCCGTCAACCCGCCAGCAGATGCTCAAGGCCCAGCGTGGCAGCTGTTCACCCGGGTACCATTTGCCCTGGCCGAAGTGCAGGAAACCGCCTTCGCCGTACTTGGCGCGCAGCTTGTGCACCAGCTCCGTCGCCAGGCCACGTTTGGTGGGGCCCAGGGCGTCGGTGTTCCATTCGGCCGCGTCGCGGTCGCCGACGGCCACGAAGGTGGGCTCGCCGCCCATGGTCAGGCGCACGTCCTGTTGCTGCAGCTGTGCGTCCACCGCGTCGCCCAGCTTGACGATGTTGGCCCACTGCTCATCCGTATACGGCAGCGTGACGCGCGGGGATTCGTGGATGCGGGTGACCTCCATGTGGTGGCTGAAGGTGACTTCGCTTTCGTCCACCGCGCCGCTGATCGGCGCTGCCGTGCTGGGCTCGGGCGTGCAGGCCACGGGGATGTGGCCTTCGCCAGCCAGCAAGCCGCTGGTCGGGTCCAGGCCGATCCAGCCGGCGCCGGGCAGGAAGACCTCGCACCAGGCGTGCAGGTCGGTGAAGTCCACTTCTGCGCCGCTGGGGCCGTCCAGCGACTTCACGTCCGGCTTCAACTGGATCAGGTAGCCCGAAACGAAACGCGCCGCCAGGCCCAGGTGGCGCAACGTCTGCACCAGCAGCCAGCCGGTGTCCCGGCAAGAGCCACTGCCGTTCGTCAGCGTGACCTCGGGCGTCTGCACGCCGGGCTCCATGCGGATCAGGTACTTGATGTCGTGTTGCAAGCGCTGGTTGATGCTGACGATGAAGTCGTTGGTGTGCATCGGCTTGAGCGGGATGCTTTCCACAAACGCCTTGAAGCGCGGCGTCAGCTCGCCTTTCACCATGTAGGGCGCCAGGTCGCGTGCGGCTTCTTCGCTGTAGGTGAAGGGGAACTGCTCGGCCTCGGGTTCCAGGAAGAAGTCGAAGGGGTTCAGCACCGACATCTCGGCCACCAGGTCCACGGTGACCTTGAATTCGTCGGTCTTCTCCTGGAAGACCAGCCGCGCCAGGTGGTTGGCGAAGGGGTCCTGCATCCAGTTGACGAAGTGCTGCGCCGGTTCGACGCGCAGGGAATAGCTCAGGATGCGCGTGCGGCAGTGCGGCGCGGGGCGCAGGCGCACCACCTGGGGGGACAGCGACACCCGGCGGTCGTACTTGTAGTGGGTGACGTGTTTGAGCGCGACGTGGATGGACACGGGGGAGTTCTCCTGCACGGCGCCGAGGCGGGGCCGACGGCCCTGCCTTGCAAGCCTCGGGCCATGCGGTCAGGGGTTGCCCGGATGATGCCAGTAACGGTGTTGCGACTGGCGTACGCAAACCCCCGGGAAACCGTGCTTGGCAGGGCGTGTCCAGGCGCCGCAGGTGTCGCTGCGCACCAAGGCGATGCCGCGCTCCCGGTAGCGTTCCAGCACGTCCGGCGCCGGGTGGCCGTAGCGGCTGCGGTAGCCGGCCTGGAAGACCGCCGTACCGGGCGCCACGGCGTCCAGGAAGGCGGGGGTGGACGAGGTGCGGCTGCCGTGGTGTGGAGCGACCAGCAGGTCGGCCTTCAGTGCAGTCGCATCGCGGGCCAGCATGGCGGCTTCCTGCGGCGCTTCTGCGTCGCCCGTCAGCAGGGCCGTGAACCGCGCGCCCTGCACACGCAGCACGCAGCTCATGGCGTTGCTCTTCTGCTCACGGTCGTAGTCGGCGGCGTTGGGGTGCAGCACGTCGAAACGAACGCCGTCCCATTCCCAGCGCTGGCCGGCGACGCAGCGGTCGTGCGCCGGCTGGGGTTGACGCAGCGGGTGCGCGTCAGCCAGCGAGGAGCGGATCGCTGACACCGGCATGGCACGCAGCAGGGTGGCCGCACCGCCCACGTGGTCGGCGTCCCGGTGGCTCAGCATCAGCAGGTCCACACGCGCTTCGCCACGGGCGCGCAGCAGGGGCACCAGCACACGGCCACCGGCATCGGCGTCACGGCTGAACTGCGGGCCCGTGTCGTAGACCAGCAGGTGGTTGGCCGTGCGGACCAACACAGCTGTGCCTTGGCCGACATCGGCAGCCACCAGTTCGAATTCACCAGGCTCCGGGCGCAGCACCGGCGGCGCCAGCAAGGGCAGCACCAGCGGCAGGGCCAGCAGACGCAGCCGCCAAGGCAGCGGCAACACCACCAGCAACCCGGCCAGCAGACCGCAGGCCACCGCCCAGGGCGGCGCCACGGCTGCCTGCCACACGGCCCAAGGCGCGCTGGCCAGCATCTGCAGATAGCCGTTGAGCAAGGTGGCGCACCAGGCCGCCAAGGTCCACAGCGGCGGCGCCACCACACCCAGCAGCGCCAGCGGCGTGATGAGCAGGGTCACCACCGGAATGGCCACCAGGTTGGCGGCAAACCCCACCAGCGAGATCTGCTGGAAGAAGGCCATGGACAGTGGCGCCAGGCCGGCCGTCGCCACCAGTTGGGTGCGCAGGCCTGCCCGCAGCGCGGCCCAGGTCCTGGCGCGCCAGCCCTGCGCAGGCACCGAGAGCGGTGCACGCGCCGGCTCCGACGCCACCAGCAAGGCCACGGCCACAAAGGACAGCCAGAAGCCGGGCTGCAGCAGCGCCCAGGGGTCTAGTAGCGTCACCACCACCGCAGCAGCCAGCAGCACAGCGTGCAGCGGCCAGCGCAGCCCCGCCTGGCGCAGCAGCACCACGGCCGCGATCATCCACACCGTGCGCTGCGCCGGCACGCCCCAGCCGGCCAGCAACGCGTAGCCACCAGCGGCCAGCAGGCCGCCCCAACGCGCGGCGGTGGGCGTCGGCAGACTCAGCATCCAGCGCGGCTGCGTGCGCCACAGGCGCGCCACCAGCAGGCCCGCAGCCCAAGCGAACATGGTGACGTGAAGCCCGCTGATGGACATCAAGTGCGCCACGCCCGTGATGCGGAACAGGTCCCAGTCGTCACGCTCGATGGCCGACTGGTCGCCGATGGCCAGCGCCGCCAGCACACCCGCGGCCGTGGCATCGGTGACACGCGCGTTGATGGCGTCGCGCCAGTCCTGGCGTGCACGGTCCACCCAGTGGCCGGGATTGCCGTCCCGCTCCACCAGCTTTGCGGTGTTTTCGCCCACCGCACCGGCCTTGGCGCGCACGTAGCCGCCCCCGCGAATGCCCTGCTCCCACAGCCACAGCTCCAGGTCGAAACCATGCGGGTTCATCAGGCCATGCGGGCGCTTCAGCCGCAGCGTCAATCGCCAGCGCTGCCCGGCGCGTATGGCTTCGCCGGGGCCGCCCAGCAGCATGTCCTCGTCGACACCGCGGTACCAGCCCAGCGACAGCTTCCCGGGTACCCGCACGGGCTCGCCGCGCCAGGTGGCGCTGTCCGTATCGAACAGGAACCGGGTGCCGTCGGGGCTTTCGCGCGGCAGGCCGTCCACCGTGCCGGTGACGACCAGATCCTGGCCTTCCAGTTCCGCGGCCAGGCTGTCGGCCAGCCGCCATTCGGCACGCAGGTGGGTGGCCGACAGGCCCAGCAGCAGGGCGCCAGTGCCAAGCAAGGCCAAAGCCCGGCGCGAGCCCCACCAACGCCAGCCAGCGCCAGCCAGCAACAGGCCCAGCCCCAGCAGCAGCCACGCCCAGGGCGCGGGCCACAGCGCCGCCATCTGCAATTGAATGGCGCAGCCCAGCAGCCACGTTAGGCCTGCGGCCAGCCAGGCTCCCCCTGCCTTCATGGAGGCGCAGTGTAGGATGCCGCGCCACCGTCCTCGGGCCCTTCGCGGCCACCCGCCATGACCCCTCAAGACCGCCTGCAATCGCTGGGCATCAGCCTGCCCCCGGTGTCCGTGCCGGCCGCTGCCTACGTGCCTTTTGTGCGCACCGGGAACCTCGTCTTTCTGAGCGGCCACATCGCCAAGAAGGACGGCAAGGCCTGGGTCGGTCAGCTGGGCCTGACCATGACGACCGAAGAAGGCAAGGCCGCCGCACGCGCCGTGGCCGTTGACCTGATGGGCACGCTGCAGGCCGCCGTGGGCGACTTGGCCACCGTCAAGCGCATCGTCAAGGTGATGAGCCTGGTCAACAGCACGGCCACCTTCACCGAACAGCACCTGGTCACCAACGGCTGCAGCGAACTGTTGGCCGCCGTGTTTGGGGCCGAGGTGGGCGCCCATGCACGCAGCGCTTTCGGCGTGGCGCAGCTCCCGATGGGCGCGTGCGTGGAGATTGAGCTGATCGCCGAAGTCGCATGAGGTTCAGTCCGCGCCTGATGTACGGCGCCGCCGTGCTGCTGCCTTTGGCCGCGGTGTGCGCGGCCCTGGTGTCGCAGCATGTCTTCAAGATGGAGCCCTGCCCCTGGTGCGTGCTGCAGCGCGTGATCTTCCTGGCCATCGCTTTGGCCGCGCTGCCCGGCTTCCTGCTGACCCTGCGCCCGGTGCGCCTGGCCAGCACCGCGCTGGTGGTGGTGCTGGCCGGAAGCGGCGCCGCCGCGGCGTTGTGGCAACACTTCGTGGCCGCCGCCAGCGCGTCCTGCAACATGACACTGGCCGACAAGATCGTGGGCGCCCTGGGCCTGGACGCGCTGCAGCCCGAAGTGTTCGAAGCACGCGCTTCCTGCGCCGATGCGGCCGTGAACCTGCTGGGCGTGCCCTACGAGTTCTGGAGCCTGGCGTTGTTTGCGGCGCTGGCGGCCTTGGTGGTCAACGCCGCTCAGAGGAAGCGTTAGGCCGCCAGCACCCTTTGCGGCTTCTTGAAGCCGTCGAGCTTGTGGCCCTTGCGGGCGCGCTTGCCCACGTGGGCCACCAGGCCCACACCCTTCAGCAGTTCTTCCTTGGGCTTGTCGCTACGGCCCAGGCCCTGCACCAGCAGCGCATCGGCACAGGTCGCCACGCTGACCAGCGGCGCCTTGGCATCCACGTCCATCAGCGTCAAACCCTTGCCGCCGTTGGATTGCAGCTTCAATTCGTCCAGCGGGAACACCAGCAGGCGCCCGTCCATCGCCAGGCAGGCGACTTGTTTGTGCGTGGCCGCCAACGTCACGGGTGGCAGCACCAGCTGGCCCGCTTCCAGCGTCAGGAAGGCCTTGCCACCGCGGTTGCGGCCGACCATGTCGCCCGCCTTGGCCAACAGGCCAAAGCCGCCGGTGTTGGCCAGCAACAGGGTGTGGTCCGCCGCACCCGCGTGGTAGTGGGTGATCTGCGTGCTCGTCTCCAGATCGACGAGGGTGGTGATGGGCACACCGTCGCCACGGCCGCCCGGCAAGCCTGACGCCGACACGCTGTAGACACGTCCGTTGCTGCCGAACACCAGCAGGTTGTCCACGCTGCGGCAGGGGAAGGTGCCGTACAGCCCGTCACCCGGCTTGAAGGCCAGCGTGGCCGGGTCCACGTCGTGGCCCTTCAGTGCACGCACCCAGCCCTTCAAGCTGACGACCACGGTCACGGGCTCATCAATGACCTTGATCTCCGCCACCGCCTTCTTCTCTTCCTGGATCAGCGTGCGGCGCTCGTCGCCGTGGGCCTTGGCATCGGCTTCAATCTCTTTCACCACCGTGCGCTTCAAAGCTGCCGGGCTGGCGAGGATCTCTTCCAGCTTGGCCTGATCGCCGCGCAGGTCCTTCAACTCCTGCTCAATCTTGATCGCTTCCAGCCTTGCCAGTTGGCGCAGCCGCAGGTCCAGGATGTCGTCGGCTTGGCGTTCGCTCAGCTTGAAGCGTGCAATCAGCGCGGGCTTGGGCTCATCGCTGTTGCGGATGATGCGGATCACCTCGTCGATGTTCAGCAGCACCAGCTGCCGACCTTCCAGCACGTGGATGCGGTCCAGCACCTTCTGCAGCCGGTGGCGCGTGCGGCGCTCCACCGTGAGCATGCGGAACTGCAGCCACTCGACGAGGATCTGGCGCAGGCCCTTCTGCACCGGCCGGCCGTCGATGCCGATCATGGTCATGTTGATCGGCGCACTGCTCTCCAGGCTGGTGTGGGCCAGCAGCGTGGTGATCAGCTCGGCCTGCTCCACCGTGCGGCTCTTGGGCTCGAACACCAGGCGCACCGGCGCGTCCTTGCTGCTCTCGTCACGCACGGCGTCCAGCACGCTCAGCAGCGTCTGCTTCAGCTGCACCTGGTCCTGCAACAGCGCCTTCTTGCCGGCCTTGACCTTGGGGTTGGTGATCTCTTCGATCTCTTCCAGCACCTTCTGCGTGCTGGTGCCGGGTGGCAGTTCGTTGACCACCAACTGCCACTGGCCACGCGCCAGGTCTTCGATGACCCACCGCGCGCGCACCTTGATGCTGCCGCGGCCGCTGCGGTAGGCCTCGCGGATGTCGGCCTGCGCGCTGATGATCTGGCCACCGCCGGGGTAGTCCGGCGCGGGCAGCAAGCCGTACAGGTCGTCGTCGCTGAGCTTGTCGTTCTTCAGCAGCGCGATGCTGGCCGCCGCCACTTCACGCAGGTTGTGGCTGGGCACTTCGGTGGCCAGGCCGACCGCAATGCCGCTGGCGCCGTTGAGCAGCACAAAGGGCAGCCGCGCGGGCAGCAGGCGCGGCTCTTGTTCACTGCCGTCGTAGTTGGGCTGGAAGTCCACCGTGCCTTCGTCGATCTCGTCCAGCAGCAGGCGCGAGATGGGCGCCAGGCGCGCTTCCGTGTAGCGCATGGCCGCGGCGCCGTCACCGTCGCGGCTGCCGAAGTTGCCCTGGCCGTCGACCAGCGGGTAGCGCTGCGCAAAGTTCTGCGCCATGCGCACCATGGCGTCATAGGCCGCGGTGTCGCCATGCGGGTGGTACTTGCCCAGCACGTCGCCCACCACACGGGCGCTTTTCACCGGCCGGGCGCCGCCCGTGCCGGTGAAGGCCAGGCCCATGCGCATCATCGAATAGAGGATGCGCCGCTGCACCGGCTTGTTGCCGTCGCTGACATCGGGCAGGGCGCGGCCCTTGACCACCGACAGGGCGTATTCCAGGTAGGCGCGCTGGGCGTAATCGGCCAGCGGCAGGGTCTCCGCGGGGTCGGCGGGGTCCGCGGGAGGAGGGTCAAACAGGTCAGGCATCGGAACCGGGGAACAGGAAGTCGGCAGGGGTCTGCGAGGCAGGGCGGGAGTATCCCAGAGCCCGCAGTCGCTCAAGGGATGCAACCCGGGCTGCATCCATTCCAACCCGACCGGCGTAGCTGGAGACTGGACCCCCACCACCCCAAGAGGAACCCGCCATGAAGAAGATCCTGTCCCTTGCCGCCATCGCGTCCCTGGGCGCCTGCACCAGCATGTCCATGCCCACGCCCATGTTCATGCAGGACAGCCTGCCCGACGCCGTCAAGGTGCCCGCCGGCCACCGCGTCGCGATGGAAACCGTCGGTGTGGGTGAGATCACCTACGAATGCAAGGCCAAAGCGCAGATGGCCGACCAGTACGAGTGGGTCTTCGTCGGCCCCAAGGCGGCGCTGAACGACCGCAGTGGCAAGACGGTCGGCAGCTACTTCGGCCCGCCCGCCACCTGGGCCGCGCTGGACGGCAGCAAGCTCACCGGCGCGCAGCTGGCCGTGGCACCCGCCGGCATGGGCAACATCCCTTACCAACTGGTCAAGGCCAACCCCGCCATGGGTGAAGGTGCGATGGCCGGCGTCACGCACATCCAGCGTGTGGCCACCAAGGGCGGTGTCGCGCCGGCCATGCCTTGCGCCATGGGCAACATGGGCCAGAAGCAGGTCGTGGCCTACCAGGCCGACTACATCTTCTGGAAGGCCGCGATGTAAAGGTTCAGACCGCTTCCAGGCCCAGTGCGACGCGGGCCTGGTATTCGCGGTCCAGCAGGCTCATCACCACCAGGCTGTCGTAGCCGTCGGCGCCCTCGCTGCGGATGCGCACGCTTTCGCGCAGGCGGCCTTCCTCGACAAAGCCCTCGCTGGCATACAGCGCAAGCGCACGGGTGTTGAGCTGCTTCACGTCCAGCCAGAAGCGGTGCGCATGCAGGTCCCGGAAGGCCATCTGCTTGAGCAGGCGCACGCAGCGCCGGCCCGTGCCCTGGCCCTTGGTCTGCAGCACCAGGCGCTTCAACTCCACGCTCTTGTGCGGGTTGCGGCAGCCTTGCAGGATGACGTAGCCGTCGCGCTCGCCCACCGCCCCGGCTTCGATGATGAAGTGGCGGAAGTCCGGGAAGCGCAACGCGCCTTCGTGCTGCGTGCGTTCCCAGGCGGTGATGAACGGCAGGTTGCGCGGGTCGCTCTCCACCTGGGCAACAAAGTCCAGGTCCGACAGCATGGTGGGGCGCAGGCGCAGCGGCGCGTCGCTTGCGGTGTCGCTCACCGTGTCCGTGATGGCTTCGCTCATTCCGTCAGCACTTGCAAGCTGCGTTCGTAGTGCCCTGTGAGGCCGTCAAACAGCGCCAGCAGGCTTTCACTGGCGCTGGCCACGGCCTCACGCCCTGCGGTCTGGTGGGCACCGGCGCCACCGTCAAGCAGCAGTTGCCACTGCGCGGCGGCAGCGGCCAGGGCAGCGCGGATGTCGCGGTCGGCCAGCGGCAAGCCTTGCAGATAGGCCACGCCTTTTTCGTAGTCGTCACGCGCCAGACGCGCTGCGGCCTGGTGCACCGCCTGGTGGGCGGACTTGGCCGCACCTGCCGGCCCCAGCGCGGCCAGCAGCAAATGCTTGGCCACACGTTGGCTCAGCATGCGCTGGCGGCCGCAGACGTTGACCAGGCGCAGGCCGCCTGTGCCGTTGGAACCCCCACCGGCTGACTCCAGCGCCGAGGTGAGCAGGTCGGACTGCTCCAGCATCTGTTCGGCCAGGCCGTCGGCGCGCAGCACGGCGGCGGCGGTCATCGGCCCTGTCAAGGCTTGCTGCAGAGACGCCCAGGCCTGCGTCAGCGCGCCGGTGAGGTCACCAAAGGTCGCGGCCGAGAGTTCACGCGCCAGGCCTTGCACCGTCTCGTCAGCGCGCGCGCTGGATTCAGCCAGCGCCGCGGCGCCGTCGTCCGCACGCGTCCGCAACACCCGCAGGGCGGCCAGCTTCACCAGCCGCTGCGACAGCATGCGCAACTGGCCGGCGCGGTTGATGTCGGCGGCACCGCGCGCGGCGTCTATGACATGCCGCGCCGCTTCGCCTATGCGCTGGCCGCCCCGCATGGCCGCGGCGCGCAGCACACCGAAGGCGGCTTCCTCGTCCATCTGGCGGGCCCGCATCAAGAGGCCCTTGGCGCGGTCCACCAGCTTGCGTTCTTCAAAACGTTCGGTGACGTTGCTGAGTGCCTCACGCAGCGCCTGGTCGGCCGCAAAACGTGTTTGCGCCAGTCTCACCAGCGGGCGCAGGCGGTTGGCCGCGTAGCCCTGCACCACATAGGCGTGCACGCCGATCTCCACCGCACGCGCAATGGCGTCGGCATCGGCGCTTTGGGTGAACAGCAGCACGGGCCGCGGGGCGTGCGTCTGCAGGGTCTGGAGCAAGTCCAGCAGGCCCGCATCGGCACCGCTGTCATGGCAGACCAGCACGTCCGGCGCCAGCCTGATCACGTCCTGCACCAAATTGCCCCGCTCCACCGCACCAATGACGTGAATACCGGCGGCCAGCAGGTCATCAGCCAGGGGCGGCGAGCCAACGGCGCCCCGGCAATGGATCACGGCAGTCGTCATGTGTCAGGGCGCACGCGGGCCGGCGGGCTGGTGAAACAGGAGGGGAAAATGGCATTCACAGGGAGCGGCAGATTTTGGCACGCGGTTTGCGTCTGTCGGGTCGGGCTCAATGGCGGGCCCTCTTGCTTTTTGCTGCGGCCGGTGTGTCGCCTGCGTGTTCGCGCCGCCGCGACACACGTGGCCACCAGTCCCGCCCAGCCCACCTTGACTGGAGCCCGCCCCTTGTCGTCCCTGCAAAGTTCGCCCACCAGCTTTTTCAAGTCCGGCCACTGGCCCACGCTGCTGGCGTCATTTCTCTATTTCGACTTCTGCTTCGCCGTGTGGGTGCTCAACGGCGCCATGGCCCCCTTCATCAGCGAGTCCTTCCACCTCGACGCAGCGCAGAAGGGTTTCATGATCTCGGTGCCCATCCTGGCCGGCGCGTTGATGCGCTTCCCGCTGGGTGTGCTGTCGCAGTACATCGGCCGCAAAAACGCGGCGATGGTGGAGATGAGCCTGATCATCCTGGCGCTGGGCTTCGGCTACTTCTACGTCGACACCTACAGCAGCGTGCTGGCCATGGGCGTGCTGCTGGGCATTGCCGGGGCCAGCTTCGGCGTCGCGTTGAGCCTGGGCAGCGGCTGGTACCCGCCACACCTGAAGGGCCTGGCCATGGGTGTCGCCGGTGCGGGCAATTCCGGCACCGTGCTGGCCGTGCTGTTTGCGCCGCCGCTGGCCACCAAGTACGGCTGGTCCGCCGTCTACGGTCTGGCCGCCTGCACCATGCTGCTGCCCATGCTGGTGATGTGGTTCGCTGCCAAGGAGCCGCCTGACCGTGACCACCAGACCCTGCGTGAACACGTGGCCTGCCTGTTCGAGAAGGACGGCTGGGTCTTCAGCTTCATCTACATCGTCACCTTCGGCGGCTTCATCGGCCTGGCCAGCTTCCTGCCAACCTACTTCTATGACCAGTTCAAGGTCACCAAGGTCGAAGCCGGCCAGCTGACCATGCTGGCCACGCTGATGGGATCGGCCGTGCGCGTGGCCGGCGGTTATGTGTCCGACCGCATCGGCGGCGTCAACACCTTGAGCGGTGTGCTGCTGCTGGTGATGGTGACGATGGTGATGTGCGGCCTGGCCGGCGGCTCCCTGGTCGTCACCACCCTGCTCTTCATGCTGTGTTTTGCTGCGCTGGGCGCGGGCAACGGCGCGCTGTTCCAGCTGGTGCCGCTGCGCTGGCCCATGAGCACGGCGGTGGCCGGTTCGATGATCGGCGAGGTCGGCGCCTTGGGCGGTGGTTTCATCCCCAACGCCATGGGCCAGAGCAAACAGTTGGCCGGCAGCTACCTGTGGGGCTTTGTCGCCTGCGCGGTGCTGGCGGCGGTGATGCTGGTGATGCTGCGCAGGGTGCAGATCCGGTGGACACGCACATGGGCGGAAAAAGGCGGGCGCGCGCGCCAGGGTGGCAGAGCGACCGTGCCCAGGCACTGACTAGGCGGCTTGCGCCCAGTTCTCCACCTTCAAGCCAGGCACACGCTCGAACTCGCGCGTGTTGTTGGTTACCAGGGTCACGCCCAGCGCATGGGCGTGGGCGGCGATCAAGTTGTCGTAGGGCCCGATGGGCGTGCCTTGGGACGCCAGCCAGGCGCGCATGTACCCGCTCACTTCGGCCGCTAGCGCGTCGAAAGGCGCGACTTCCAGCGTGGCCAGAAAACGCCGCAGTGCATCCATGTTGCGCTGCGAACCCGTGCGCGCCACGCCAAAGAACAACTCCGCCGCCGTGACTGAGGAGATACCCAAGCCGGCGCTCTGAAACTGGCGGAACGCGCGCAGCACGGCGGCG
>JANOAM010000466.1:0-6494 GCA_031411215.1 Betaproteobacteria bacterium | reverse complement strand
CGGCAGGATGATGCCGTCGCCCGTCAGGCGCAGCACGCGGTCGGCAAGGCCGGCAGCGGCCGCCGAATGCGTAACCAGCAGACACGCGGCACCGGCCTCGCGCACCTGCTGGCGCAAGGCTGCCAGCACCTGCTGCACGCGCCCGTCGTTGTACCGCTGCAGCAGGCGCAGCGGCAGGCTCACGTTGTCGGCCACACTCAAGTGCGGCAGCACGTGGAAGGCCTGGAACACAAAGCCCAGGTGTTCGCGACGCACGCGTGCGCGTGCCGATTCGGACAGTGTGTGCAGTGCGGTGCCGTTGATGCGCACCTCGCCCTCATCAGGCTCATCAAGACCTGCGATGCAGTTCAGCAGCGTGCTCTTGCCCACGCCCGATTCGCCCAGCAAGGCCACGAACTCGCCGGCCTTCAAGGTGAGAGAGACGCCGTCAAACACGGGCGTGTTCGCAAAGGCTTTGCGCAGCGTCAGGAGTTCCAGCATGGGTGGGCTGATGATGCCGCATGCTGCGTGCTATCGTCCTTTGCACTGTCTTCCGCAGCGTCCTGCGCAGTGTTTCTCCGAGGTGAATTCCATGGCCTACCGCATTGATCTTTCCGGCCGCGTGGCCTTTGTCACCGGCGCTTCCAGCGGCCTGGGTGCGCAGTTCGCCAGGACCCTGGCTGCAGCCGGTGCGGGTGTGGTGCTGGCGGCTCGGCGCATGGAAAGACTGAAGGCCCTGCGCGCGGAAATCGAAGCCGAAGGCGGCGACGCGCATGTGGTGGAACTGGACGTGACCGACCACGACAGCATCAAGGCCGCGGTGGCGCATGCCGAGACCGAGATGGGCGCCATCGACATCCTGGTCAACAACTCCGGTGTCGGCGGCACGCAGAAGCTGACCGACGTGCGGCCCAACGAGTTTGACCACATCTTCGACGTCAACACACGCGGCGCCTTCTTCATGGCGCAGGAAGTGGCCAAGCGCATGATCGCGCGCAGCAAGGGCGAAGCGCCCGGGACCTTCATCGGCGGGCGCATCGTCAACGTGGCCAGCATGGCCGGGCTGCGGGTGTTCTCCGGTATCGGCGTCTACTGCATGAGCAAGGCCGCCGTGGTGCACATGACCAAGGCCATGGCGCTGGAGTGGGGCCGCTACGGCATCAACGTCAACGCGCTGTGCCCGGGCTATATCGACACCGAGATCAACCACCATGTGTGGGCGACGGACGCCGGCAAGAAGATGGTGCAGTCCATGCCGCGTCAGCGTGTGGGCAAGCCGGCGGACCTGGACGCCGTGCTGATGATGCTGTGCGCCAACGAAAGCCACTTCGTCAACGGCGCTGTGATCCAGGCCGACGACGGCCAGGCCATTTGAGGCCTGACCGTCCATGCGCCTGCTGAGCCCGCTTGAAGCCCGTGTGCTGGGCGTGCTGGTGGAGAAGCAGGCGACGGTGCCTGACACCTACCCGCTGAGCCTGAACGCACTGGTGGCGGGCTGCAACCAGAAGACCGCACGCAGCCCCGTCATCGAAGCGACCGATGCCGACGTGCTGACAGCCGTCGACGGCCTCAAGGGCATGAGCCTGGTGTTCGAAGGCAGCAGCAGCCGTGTCGTCAAGTTCGAACACAACGCGGCGCGGGTACTGCTTGCGCCTTCGCAGGCCGTGGCCCTGCTGGCGGTGCTGATGTTGCGCGGCCCGCAGACGACTGCGGAGTTGCGGTTGAACTGCGACCGCCTGCACAGGTTTGCCGACATCTCTTCAGTCGAAGGCTTCCTGGACCAACTGGCCGACAAGCCCACACCCATGGTGGTGAAGCTGCCGCGTGCGGCCGGTGAACGCGAAGCGCGCTGGGCCCACCTGCTGTGCGGCGAGGTGGCCATGCCGGCCGCCCGCGCGGTGCGGGCTGACGGTGCGGCCGATGACGGCATCAGCGCCGGTGAACTGGCCGCGTTGAAGGCCGAGCAGACACGCCTGGCTGCCGAGGTGGCAGGCCTGCGCACGCTGGTGGAGCGGATGGCTCGTGAGCTGGGCCTGTGAGCTGGGCCTGTGAGTTGGTCCAGGAGGTGCCCTGATGCGGTTTGAGTTGCCGACCGAGAAGCGACAAGTCCACGAACTGACCATGCCGCTGCGCTGGGGCGACATGGACGCCATGGGCCACATCAACAACACGCTCTACTTCCGCTACATGGAAGTCTGCCGGCTGGACTGGATCTTCAAGGTGGGCGTCAGCATGGGCCCAGGCGGTGAAGGCCCGGTCATCATCAATGCCTTCTGCAACTTCCTGGGGCAGCTGGCGTTTCCAGGCGACATCCGCGTGACGATGTTCGTGGCCAACCCGGGGCGCAGCAGCCTGGAGAGTTACCACACCATCGAACGCACGGACCAGCCCGGTGTGGTCTGGGCCGAAGGCGGCGCGCGCATGGTGTGGACCGACTACCAGGCGAAGAAGTCGGCGCCCATGCCGGACTGGTTCCGCCAGCAGATCGGCGCCTGAGCCGGCCCTGTGCCTTCAGGGCACCGCGCTGTAGGGCCCACCCGCCTGCAGCGCGCGCTGGTAAGCGGGCCGCGCGTGAATGCGTGCCAGCCAGTCCTGCAGCCGCGGGTGTTCAGCACCCAGGCCAGCCCTTGCGGCGGCGGCTTCCACGGGGTAGCTCATCTGCACGTCAGCGGCCGTGAAATCGCTGCCGGCGAACCAGGGCTCGTTGGCCATCTCGGCTTCCATGAAAGCCAGCAGGCGCGTCAGGTTGGGCGTGATGAAACCCTTGCTGACCTGGTCCGCAATGGTCCTGACGACGGGCTTGACGAAGAACGGCACCTTGGCGGAACGGATCTTGTCGAAGACCAGCTTCATCAGCAGCGGCGGCATCAGGCTGCCTTCGGCAAAGTGCAGCCAGTACGTGAAGCGGCGTTGCTCGGCCGTGCCTTGTGCGGGGCGCAGGCGCCCGCCACCGTGCACGTCCAGGAGGTATTCGATGATGGCGCCGGACTCGGCCACCGTGAGCCCGTCGTCCGTCGTGTCGTCCGTGATGACGGGCGACTTGCCCAGTGGGTGCACCTGCTGCAGTTCGGGCGGCGCGAGCATGGTCTTGGCGTTGCGTGCATAACGCTTGACCTGGTACGCGACGCCCAGTTCTTCCAGCAGCCACAGCACGCGCTGCGAGCGCGAATTTTCAAGGTGGTGAACGGTGATCATGGCGCCATTGTCAACGCCAGACCGCCCGCTCGCCGTGTGGGGCTACTCCAGCGCCACCAGTTTGTGCTTCAGCGCGATCAGCACGGCCTCGGTGCGGTTGTCGGCGTGCAGCTTGGCCAGGATGTTGGTGACGTGGAACTTCACCGTGGGCATGGCAATGCTCAGCTGGGTGCTGATCTCCTGGTTGGAAAAGCCGCGCGCCATCAGCGCCAGCAGCTCGCGTTCACGCTGCGTCAGGTCGCCGCCGGGGGGCGGGTCCTTCTGGTTGGCCACCAAGGCGTCGGTCACTTCGGGCGCCAGCACGCGGTGGCCCTTGTGCGCCATCTGGATGACGGTGACCAGTTCCTGCGACGACGCATTTTTCAGCAGGTAGCCACAAGCGCCCGCGTCCATGGCACGGCGCACTTCGGCAGGCTCCAGCAGGCTGGTCAGGATGACGAACTTGGTCTTGGGCAACTGCGGCTTGAGCGCGACGATGGCGGCCACGCCGTCCATGCGCGGCATCACCAGGTCCATCAGCACGACGTCCGGCTCCAGTGCGGGCGCCGCGCGCACGGCGTCGGTGCCGTCAGGCGCGTCGCCCACCCATTGCATGCCGGGTTCGGCCTTCAGCATGGCAGCCAGGCCGTGGCGGATCATGGGGTGATCGTCCACCACGAAAACTCTGATCGATTCCATTGTTGTTCTCAGCTCCAGTTCGTTTCCAGCAGCAATTCGGTGCCCTCGCTGGGTGCACTCTTGATCGTCAGGTGGGCGCCCACGGAGCGGGCGCGTTCCTGCATGTGGTCCAGGCCCAAGTGGCCTGACTGTGCGTTGGCCATGTCAAAGCCGCAGCCGTCGTCCACGATGTGCAGGCGGCCACGGCCGCCACCCTGAACGGTCCAGCCCACATGGGCGTGGCGCGCACCGCTGTGGCGGCCGATGTTGGACAGCGCCTCCTGCGCAATGCGGTAGACCTCCAGGCGAAGCTGGGCGGGCGGTGCGGGTTCGGGCGCGATGTCGGCGACGACATCAACCCCACCGCGGCCCTGCAAGGCTTCCACCGCGTGTTGCAGCAGTTCGGGCAGGCGCACACTTTCCATTGCGTCGGGGCGCAGTTCGAACAACATCATGCGCATCTCAGCCAGCGCGCTCTTGTTCAGGCGTTCCAGTGTGGCGACCTGGGCGCGGGCGGCTTCGCTCAGGTGTTCGTCGCGCGACAGCGTGCCGGCCACCAGGTTGGCGGCGAAGAGCGTCTGGCTCACGGCGTCGTGCAGGTCGCGGACCGTGCGGTTGCGCTCGGCCGCCACGGCCAGGTCGCGCTGGCGTTCCTGCCGCTTGGCGCGGTACGCGGGCCACGTGGCGGCCAGGGTGGCCAGCGCGCCCAGCACCCGGGGGACAAAGAGACCGGCAGTGGGCCGGGCGGCGTCGTGCATGCGGGTGAGGGTCTCCATGGCTTGTCCAGACGATGGTAGGGGGCTCTGCGTGGTGCAAAGCCATACCCTTGTATGGGATCTACTGCCGTTTTTTAGCCGTGTTCTAGGGGAGGGGCTGAGCTTGCCCGTGAACCTGCCCGTGCAACAGTTTGTGAACGAGCTCGGTGGTGGTGGCGGCACCCGCCTTGCGCATCAGGCGGGCGCGGTAGACGTCAACCGTGCGTGGGCTGATGTCCAGGCGCCGCCCCACCAGCTTGCTGGTCAGGCCCTGGATCAGCAGCGCCGCCACCTCGCGTTCACGCGGCGTGAGCTCCACCGACAGCACACGCCTGGATGACAGGTCTTCAAAGGCCCAGATGCCTGCGGCGTGCGGGTGGGCCGGGTCCAGCGCGCGGCCGCTGACGTGGCACCAGAACAGCTCGCTACCCGACGGCCCGGCCAGGCGCTTCATCACACGTTCGTCGGCGTAACGGCCCGCGGCGTCCAGTTGCGCGGCGATGCGCGCGCCCGTGCGCAGAAACTCGTCTGCGGTCGGATAGAGGATCTCGAAGGACTGGCCTATGACCTGGTCGCGTTCCGCACCGAACATGGACAGCAGTTCCTGGTTGCAGTCCACCATCTGGCGGTCGCGTGACATCACCAGGCCGACAGGCGCGAATTCGAAGGCGCTGCGGTAGTCCAGCGCTGTTTTCATGGCGTGTTCATGGCCTGTTCACAGCCGCGCGTAGCTGGTGGTGGCGTGGGCCGCCAGTTCACCCTGCGGGCCCAGCACTTCAATCTCGCCAAACACCAGCCGGCGGCCCAGGCGCAGCACCCGCGCCACCACGGTGGCGTGGCCGGCGTCGCCCGGCACCGGGCGCAGGAAGCTGGTCTGCAGCTGCACCGAGGTCATGGGCTTGAACTCACCCAGCTGGGACATCACGGCCAGCACCATGGCGGTGTCGCAGGCCGCCATCATCGTCTGGCCGCAGAGCACACCACCGCCGTGCACGTGCAGCGGCGTCACGGGCAGGGCCAGCGTCACCTGGCCGGGCTTGGCCGCAGTGATGCGCAGGTTCAGCTCGGCCACCCAGGGCGCGAAGACGGTCTTCAGCGCGTGTTCCAACAGGGCCAGGTTGGCGGTGGCTTCGGTGGCAGGTTCTGTGGCCTTCATGGCGGGGCATTGGGAGTGGCAGTTAGGCGATCTTACGTACTGTCTACGTAATGCCTTACGTAGTACCCTGCCGTCCTCAATACAGGAGACCGCAAGGCATGAACAAGATCTATCCCAGCGCGGCGGCAGCGCTCGCCGGTTTGGTGCAGGACGGCCAGTTGATGGCGGTCGGCGGCTTTGGCCTGTGCGGCATCCCCGAGGCCCTGATCGACGCGCTGCGTGACAGCGGCGTCAAGAACATCACCGCCATTTCCAACAACGCAGGTGTCGACGGCTTTGGCCTGGGCAAGTTGCTGGAGACGCGGCAGATCAAGAAGATGATCAGCAGCTACGTGGGCGAGAACAAGGAGTTCGAGCGCCAGTACCTGGCTGGCGAACTGGAGCTGGAATTCACGCCCCAGGGCACGCTGGCCGAGAAGCTGCGCGCCGGTGGTGCCGGCATCCCGGCCTTCTTCACGCGCACCGGCGTGGGCACTATCGTGGCCGAAGGCAAGGAACTGCGTGAATTCGATGGCCACACCTACGTGATGGAACGCTCGCTGCTGCCGGACGTGTCGCTGGTCAAGGCCTGGAAGGCAGACACCTCGGGCAACCTGGTGTTCCGCCTGACCGCGCGCAACTTCAACCCGGCGGTGGCGATGGCCGGCAAGGTCACCATCGTCGAGGTCGAAGAAATCGTGCCGCTGGGCGCGCTGGAGCCGGACGCCATCCACCTGCCGGGCATCTACGTGGACCGCATCGTGCTCAACGCG
>JANOAM010000465.1:0-4013 GCA_031411215.1 Betaproteobacteria bacterium | reverse complement strand
CCGGGTGACGAAGGCAGCACCCCGGCCACACGCAGCTTGTCGGCCAGCAGGGCCAGCGGGCCGCCACCGGCCGCGTTGTCGGCCTGCAGCCAGCCGTCCAGCGCGCGTTCCAGCGTGCGTGCGTTGCGGTAGCGCTGGCGCTCTTGTCGGTCAGTCGCACGGTTGACGATGGCGCGCAGCGGTTCGGCCACCGGGTGGGTTGTGGACCAGGGCAGCCGCACGATGTCGCGGCCCAGTGGCGGCAGGCGCTGGATGACGCGGCAGATGTCGCTTTCGTCCAGTGCGCCCGTGCCCAGCAGCAGGCTGTGGAGCAGCACACCCGCCGCCAGCACGTCGCGTTCGGCTGCGGCACGGTGCTGGCGCAGGGTCTGGGATTCGCCATTGGCCTGCTGACCCTGGTCGGTTTGGCGCGAGCCCTGTCCGCAAGCCACGGCCACGCCGGCCAGGCGCAGCTGGCCGCTGTCGGACACCAGCATCAGGAAGGGCTGCACGTCGTGGTGCGCCACACCGGCTTCGTGCGCGAAGGCCAGGCCTTGCAGGGCCTGGACGGTGATGGCTGCGGCTTCGGTGCCGGGCAGGCCTTTGCGGGTACTGCGCTCAACCAGCGTGGCAGCGTCGCGCGGGTCGTACGCCACGTAGGGCCAGCCGTCCTGCACGCCCACTTCCACCACGGCAGCCAGGTTGGGGTGGTTCAGGCGC
Organism: Betaproteobacteria bacterium; assembly: GCA_031411215.1. Lineage (GTDB taxonomy): Bacteria > Pseudomonadota > Gammaproteobacteria > Burkholderiales > Burkholderiaceae_C > Rubrivivax. Next base: position 3,314 of record JANOAM010000465.1, on the reverse strand, counting down.
GAAGCCTGGCGCACGGTCTGGTTCCAGGCGTCCATGGCCGCCGCGTCGGCGGGCTGCACACGCGGCAGCACCAGCATGAGGTCCTGGCCGCTGCGTGGGTCGTTGACACGCCAGGCCATGCTGCGGTCGCTCTTGCCCAGCAGCTGCAACAGCTGCATGCGGCCGAACCAGCGGACGGCGCTGGCGCCGGCGCGGTTGCCGGTTGACGTGTCTTGGCGAGGTGCGGACATATTGGGTCATTGAACCCCGGCGGACCGATCGGCAAACGCCCGAACAGCGCGGCAAACCGCGCGCTGTTCGCGCAGAGACCTAACCGACAGTCAGGCCGGGTCCAGCGCCACCAGCCGCCCCTGGCCGGTGATGAAGGCCCCGCGCACAAGGTCCCCGGGCTGCAGCGCCTGCACCGCCGCCACGTAGGTGGCCAGTTGCTCGCGGTACACCTCCACCGCACCCGGGCGGGCCTGCAGTTTGTAGTCCAGCACCCACCAGGTCAGCGCACCGGCGTCCTGCAGCGCCACCAGCCGGTCCACACGCAGCACCTGGCCCTGCCAGGCCACGGGCACCTCGTTGCCGGCCCAGTGCAGGACTGCGGCGTCAAAAAAGCGGCCGCATTCGGGGCTTTGCAGCACGGCGGTGGCCATGCGGGCAACAGTGGCCGCGTCCCTGGCCGTCAACTGGAAGGCTGCAGCGGCGGCATCGGCCAAAGGTTCCAGGACGGCTTCCTCCAGGGCGGCCGGAGACTGCGCGGCCCATTCCAGCACGCGGTGCACGGCCTGGCCCAGGCGTGCGCTGTGCAGGTCGTCAGCGCCGGGCGCGGGCGGTACAGGCGGCGCGTCCCACAGCGGCCAGTCGGGCACGAGCGCCAGGCCACCGAGGCCGCTGGCCGGCACGTCCTCTGGCGCCCAGGGGTCGCACAGCGCGTCGGCCCGCTGCCACCAAGTGCGCTTGCCACTGGACTTGCCGGGTTCGGTGCGGCTGAAGACCAGCCACTGGCGGGCGCGTGTCATGGCCACGTACAGCGCGTTGATCTCCTCACGTTCGGCGGCGGCCTGCTCGGCATCGACCAGCGCGGCCAAGGATGGCGGCACACGCGACGCGGACCGCAGAAAGGCCACCGCGGCCGGTGCCTGCGCATGCACAGGCCAGTCCACCAGCACCAGCGGGTCGCCACGCTGGCCTGTGCTGCTGTCGCTGTCAGCCAGCAGCACGGCCGGCGCTTCCAGGCCCTTGGCGCCATGCACGGTGAGCAACTGCACGGCGTCCACCGGCGCCGCAGCCTTGACCTTGACACGACCGGCCAGCACCTGGCGCACAAAGCCATAGACGGTGCTGAAGCGCCCGCCGCCCAGCGCCAGTGCGGCTGCCAGCAGGGCCTGCACCGCCTGCCGGGCCTGCGACGCGCGCGCGGCCGGCACGGCCACCGCCATGCGTTCCAGGGCCTGGCTCTGGTGCACGATGCGGTCCAGCAGGTCATGCGGTGTCAGGCGGTGCATGACCGCGCGCCAGCCCCCCAGCAACACAGCGGCACGCTGCAGCGCCGCACTGGGTGGCGGCCCCGACAGCAAGGTCGGCAACCAGCGCGCGCCGGCAGCGGTGGCTTGGCCGGACAGCCACAGCAGGTCTTCGTCCGTGGCGCCGAACAGCGGGCTCTTCAGCGCACGCGCCAGCGACAGATCGTGGCCCGGCGACGCCAGCACATCCAGCACGGCCACCAGGTCGCGTGACTCCGGCGCCACGTCCAGCGCCAGGTCCTCGGCCACCACGTGCGGCACGCCTTGCGCTGCCAGGGCGTCGGCCACCAGGGCCAGCGTGTCGCGCTTGCGCGCCAGCACCATGATGTCGCCCGGGTTCAGCCCCTGGCCCAGCAGCGTGGCCGCGGCCGTGGCCACCTGAGCGGCTTCCAAGGTCTTCAGGCGCAGTTCGGGCTGCGCGCGCGGCGTGGTGAGCGTGTCGCGCCAGGTCTCCTTGTCCGGTTTGTCCTTGGGCTGCAATTGCGATTGCAGCGCGCCTGGCAGCTTGCGCACCAGGCCTTGTTGCACCGAATCCGTGGTGTGGGTGCGGAAGCCCAGCCAGGCGTCGTCGCGTGCAGCCTGGTCGAAGACGCTGTTGAGTGCGGCCAGCACGGCCGGTGCGTTGCGGCGTGTGTGGTCGCACTGCAAGGAGACACCCTGCAAGCCATCCACCACGAAGTCGCGTGCGGCGTCAAAAACCCGCGGGTCGGCGCCGCGGAAGCGGTAGATGCTCTGCTTGGGGTCGCCCACGATGAACACCGCCAGCGGCCGCTGACCGCTGGCGCCACCACCCGCGCCGGCATAGGACGTGAGCCAACCCGACAGCGCCTGCCACTGCAGCGGGCTGGTGTCCTGGAACTCGTCGATCAGCAACTGGCGCACCCGCCGGTCCAGCCGTTCCTGCACCCAGCCCGCGGCCTCACTGTCGCCCAGCAGTGCTTCGGCCGCACGTTCCAGGTCGGGCATGTCGACCAGGCCGCGGCGCTGCTTGAGGGTGCGGTACTCGGCCAGCAGCACACGCACCAGGCGCAGCATGCGCTGGTGGTCTTCGTGGGCCTCCTGCTGCAGCCGCATGGCGGCGATGCGGCTCAGCGCGTCGGCGGCGGCATTGAGTTCGGGCGATGGCGGCAGCCGCGTCTTCACCGTGCCATCCTTGGTGTGGATCGCGGCAAAACAGGCCTCAAATGCCGCGCCTGCATCGCTGCTCTCCAAGGCAGCGCGCAGTTGCACGGAGGCGTCTTGCGACGTCTTGTTCTTGTGCGCGCCCCAGGCCCGCGCCAGCGCATCCAGCAGGCCGCGCAGCGGCTCTCGCCACAAGAGCTCGCACGGGTCATTGAGCCCAGCGCATTCGGAGTACAGGTCAGCCGCCGGGACCACTGCGTGCTCGGCCGCGCCAGCCGCATCGCCACGTGTGATCTCGGGCCCCTTGAACCAGGCCGCCTCCAGCCACTTCAGCACGCTGGTGCGCCGATGCCGCCGCACGAGTTCCAGGTAGTCGGCGCGCAAGGCCGCGTCGGCCAGCACGCGGCGGTTGAACTGGCGGAACAGCTCGCCCTGCAGGACCTGGATGTCTTCGATCTGCTCGTAGGCCAGCGGCAGCTGCAGGCGCTGCAGCAGCGACAAAGGCGCTTGCGCCAGCAGCTGGCCGAACCAGGCCAGGAAGGTGTGGACTTCGACCTGGCGGCCACCGCGCAGCAGTTGTTCGTGCAACGCCCCCAGACGCGGCGCCAGGGCCGCGGCTTCGGTTTCACCCAGGCCGCGTTGCAGCAGGGCTTCAATACGCTGGGCATCCGTGGCGTTGGG
>JANOAM010000464.1:0-4322 GCA_031411215.1 Betaproteobacteria bacterium | reverse complement strand
TAGGGGTCGCCAGGGGCGCGGCCACGCAGTTCGCGCATGATGTCGTCGGTGGTGACGCCGGGCGGCAGCTTCAGGCGGCCGCGGGCCCGCGACAGCGCGTCGTCCACGTCCTTGCGCAGCACGATGCGGCCACCGTCCAGTTCGATCTTGAGCTTGCTGCCCTTGGTCAAACCCAGGGCGTCACGCACGGCCTTGGGCAGCGTGATCTGCCCGCGTTCAGCGACAGTGGCTTCCATGGGGTCCTCGGCAGGGTGGGTTGCTGAGTATGAATCAGAAAGTATGCTTCAAGTGTACATACTTCCGCCGTAGCCCGCTACATGGCGCGCGCCAGGGGCAGGTTGAGCAGCAGGTTCTGCGGCTTCATGCGCAGCTGGCCCTGGGCGTCCGCCGCCAGGCCCAGGTAGATGGGGCGGCCGGACACATCCGCCCGCATGTCGGCCGGGTCGGCAAAGCGCAGTCTGAACAGGCTGATCAGCCGTGCCCTGCGGTCCTCGACAATATCGGCACCGGTGTACAAGTCGTTCAGCAGCGCGCTGGATTCGGCGTCCAGGCCGACATGCCAGCGCCAGTTGGAGTCGTCAATACGGTGCACGGGTTCGATGAGCACGGTCACCGAGCAAGTGCCGTACCCACAACTCCAGCAACCGAGCCAGCGGCTTCAGGCCACCACGGGCATTGGCCAGGGTGAAGTGCACGCCATGGCCGATATCGCTGCGCAGTTCATGCGCCAGGTCCAGCAGGCTGCTGCTGCGGAAATCGGTCTGCGCGGCTTCGCGGAAGTAGCGCGGCGCATGGTCCTGGTTGAGCACGGGCAGCTCCAGCGGTGTCGCCTGCACCTGCGCCTGGGCCAGCAGGCGGCCCAGTTCGCCCAGGCCCTGGGTGGGGCCCAGTTCGGCCACGGTCAGGCTGTCGGCCGCCAACAGCTGGCCTTGATCCGTGTGCACGCGCTGGCTGCGGAAGAACAGCTCAGCGGCGCGCCAGGCCAGGGCATTGCCGGCCAGATCGGGTTCGGACTCGATCAGCCGCTGCACCAGCGCCTGGGTCACGATGTCCAGGAACAGCGGCGGTACCTGGACGCCACCGCGGAACTGCTGCAGCAGCCAGGTTTCCAGCGTGCCGGCGGCCTGCAGGCTGTCGCGCAGGGCCAGCCAGTGGGTCCAGCTGTCGCGCACGTCGGCGTCGGCCACGTCGGCCAGTTGCCGGTCGGACACCGGGGCCAGCGGCTCAGTGCCCAGGTGACGGTGCAGCACGTGTTCGCCGGGACACGATTCCGGCACCAGCGCCAGTTCCGGCCGCGCCAGCCAATGGCGCCACCAGGCGGGCGTGGGCAGCAGCCAGCCCTGGCCGTTGACGCCCAGATGGGCCAGCCCGGCGGCAGGCCAGAGCGTGGGGGCGGTTGAGACTGCAGATTCAGGCATGCCGACGCATTGTGCCCAGCCCCCCACGCCGAAGGTTCGGTTCATGCTCAGTTCACGCAAAGGGTGCCCCGTATGATGGTGCACCACCCGTGACGGTGCCCGTCGGCACGCACGGTTCCACAGCGCCATTGCGCGAAGTTCCAGCGAAGTCCAGCGAGACCCGAGCGAGACACCCGTGTCCAGCGAGATCACCCAAGACCGCACGACACCGCAGCAGCGTCCCGGCAGCGTGCAGCCGGACGCCGCTGAGCTTGGCCATGACCTCGCCCGCGAGCCGGACCGTGAGCCCGAAGGCGAACCCGACCGCGAACCTGACCGCGAACGCGACCAGCCCGAACTGCGCCCGCTGCTGGGTGCCGACAATGACGCCACCATCGTCTTGCCGCGTGCCGGCGCGGCCCGCGTGGCGGCGCGCGGGCGCGGTGGCAAATCGGCGCTGACGGCTGCGCTGAAGCCCGGCGTGTCCATGCACGAATACCGCGTCGACGGCGTGCTGGGTGAAGGTGGCTTCGGCATCACCTACCGCGCCACTGACGTGCACTTGAACGCGGCCGTGGCGATCAAGGAATACCTGCCGCAGGAGATCGTCTTCCGCACCGCGGATGGGTCCGTCTCACCCATCTCCAGCGAACACCTGCCGCGCTACAAACACGGGCTGGACAGCTTCCTGGTGGAAGCGCGCACGCTGGCCAGCTTCCGCCACCGCAGCATCTTGCGTGTGGTGCGCTTCTTTGAAGCCAACCGCACCGCCTACATGGTGCTGGAGGTGGAGGAAGGCGAACCGCTCAAGAGCTGGTGGCCGCAGCACAAGCACATCGGTGAAAAGGCCCTGGTGGAACTGCTGCTGCCGCTGCTGGACGGTCTGGCGGCGGTGCATGCCGCGGGCTTCCTGCACCGTGACATCAAGCCCGACAACATCCAGGTGCGTGCCGCCGACGGCAGCCTGGTGCTGCTGGACTTCGGCAGCGCCGGCCAGGCCAGCGGGCTGGCGTCCGAAGGCCTGACGGTGGTGACACCGGGCTACGCGCCCATCGAACAGTACGGCCTGGGCGAACAAGGCCCGTGGACCGATGTCTATGCCTTCGGGGCCACGCTGTACTGGGCCGTGGCCGGCCGCAAGCCGCCTGACGCCGAAACCCGCAAGGCCGACCCCAAGGCCTACAGCCGCGCGGTGGAAGCCGGGCGCGACGTGTACGGCGACGCCTTCCTGAAGGCCATCGACTGGGCGCTGAATACCGACCCCACCAAGCGCCCGCGCAACGTGGCCGAATTCCAGCGCGCCCTGTGCGCCGACCACCCAGCGGCCGTCGAGCGCTTTGAAACCACCAGCCGCCGCGCGCAACTGCGCCAGGCCGCCGGTGACGCCGCGGCCGAGCCCGATGCGGCGCATGCGCGGCGACGTTCCCGCGCCCGTGCGCGCAACTGGTGGCAGGCGGCGCACTGGCCGCTGGCGGTGAAGCTGGGCGTGGGCACGCTGGTCGCTGCCGTGCTGCCCATGGTGGCCGTGTCCTGGTCCAACCTGCGCGGCGGTGTCGACACGCTGGTGGACGCCGAGGCGCGCTACCTGCAATTGCAGGCCGAACGCGCGGCCGGCCAGGTCGGAGACTACGTGGCCGAGGCGCGCCGCCTGACGCGCGGCCTGGCGGCCGACCCGGCGCTGGCCGCCTTCCTGCAAAAGCCCAGCGAGCCGCAGCGCGCGTTGCTGCGCGAGCGCCTGCGCCAACCCGCGCAGGCCGGTGCTGGTGTGCAGGCCGTGATGCTGCTGGACGCCGCGGGTGCCGCCCAGGTCAGCAGCGACAGCACGGGCATCGGCAGCAGCCACGCCCTGCGGCCGTACTTCATGAACGCCTTGTCGGGGCGCCCCTATGCCGGCAGCCTGCTGGTGGGCAGCACCCCGGGCACGACGGTGCTGCATGTGTCCGAGCCGGTGAAGAACGACAGCGGCGGCGTGATCGGCGTGCTGGTGCTGCGCTTCAGCGGCGACGCGGTCACGCGCGCGCTGGACCCCGCGCTGCAGGACAAGCGCCTGACGCCCTTTGTGCTGGACGCCGACGGCGTCATCGTGCAGCACCCGCATGCCGACCTGCGCTACCGCAGCCTGCTGCCGCTGCCCGGCGCCAAGCAGGCCGAGATCCGCGCCGACCAGCGCTTCCGCCAGGACGCCGTGGCCAGCGTGAACGAAACCGTGCTGGCCCGCGCGCTGCAGGGCGCCGACAAACCCGGCCAGGTGCGCTACGACTCGGCCGTGAGCGGCCGCGCCACGGTGGCCGCCTACGCCCCCGTGCCCGGCCACGACTGGGCCGTGGCGGTGACGGCCGACCGCAGCGCGCTGGTGGCGCCCGTCAACTGGATGCAGGCCTGGCTGCTGGGTGGCGCCCTGGCCGCCTGCCTGCTGGTGGCTGCCGTGGCCTGGTGGCTGGCGCGCGGCATCACGCGGCCTTTGCGGGCCTTGCAGACGGCCATGCAGGACCTGAAGGCCGGCGACTACGAAGACGCGCGTGTCAAGCCCCGGGGCAGCGCCGAACTGGCGCAGGCCGCACGCGCTTTCAATGCCTTGAGCGAAGGGCTCAAACAGCGGGCAGACACCGACAAGCACGCGGGCGTCTGAACAGCATGCGCCACATGCTCTTGTTCGACACCGCCTTTGGCCGCTGCGCCATTGCCTGGCATGACGAAGGCCTGACCGCGGTGCGCCTGCCGGACGAAGACCACCACCTGCGTGCGTCGCTGTTGCGCCACGCGCCGTCGGCGCAGGAGTGGCCTGCGGAGGAAGCGCTGCCCGCCTGGGTTGCGGGTGCCGTGCACGACATCCGCCGCCTGCTGGCGGGCGAGTCGCAGGACCTGAAGCACATCCCCATCGACCTGCGCAGCACCGGTGAGTTCGAACGCCGTGTCTACGCCGCT
>JANOAM010000463.1:0-3066 GCA_031411215.1 Betaproteobacteria bacterium | reverse complement strand
CCGACCAGGTTGTCGCGCATGCCGGGGTCGGTCGCCTTGCTGAGCGAACGCTGCGCAACCCACAGGTGCGTGGGCCGGCCTTGTAGGTCCGCCACATACCCGTTGGCATGCGCGCCCAGCGTCAGCGTGCCCCAGAAGCGCGAGGCCGCTCGTTCGGTGCGCGCCAGGTGACGGCCGGTGGCGGGGTCGGTGATGGCGAAGAGCTCGTCGCGCCAGGCGCGCACCCAGCCCTGGCTGCGCAGCGCCGCGTTCATGGTGGCCAGCGCCGCGTCGCGGTCAGGCGCCGCGAGCGTGACGTGTGCGGAGGTGATCTGCAGCCACTGCGGCCACGCAGCCAGCGTGGCCAAGGCCGCACGTGGGACGGAGCCGGCGTGACAGCCATCCACCATGAAGGGCAGCCGAAGGCTGTCGTCACGCCGCCGCGCCGCGGCCAGCGCGGGCCAGTTCATCACCCGACGGGCGTGACTTCGGCGCCCAGGATCAGCACATGGCCGCCCGGCGCGCGCAACATGATCTCGCGCAGGCCCCAGGGCTGGTTGGTGGGCGGCAGCATCACGTCCGCGCCTTCGGCCTGCACATGAGCAAACAAGCCGTCGATGTCATGGCCGACATGCATGCGTGTTTCGCCGCAGGGCTGGATGGGCAAGGCCCGTTGCTGCAGGTGGATGTAGATCGGATCGCCAAAGCTGCGGTCACCCAGCTTGACGCGGGCGTAGAAGGGCGGGTCACCGTGTATGAAGTCGACGTCGAAGCCCAGGACGCGCTGGTACCAGCTGATGGCGGCCGTCAGGTCCGGCACGGGCAGCACGGGTTGCACACCGTGCAGCTGGTGGTGTCTGGCGATGCCGCCGTCCATAGCCTCAGGCCGCTTTCTGCAGGCCGCCAGCGCGCCAGCGCTGCATCAGCGCGTCCCACTTCGGCCGCGCCGCTTTCAGATGCCGTTCCTTCACATGGCCATAGCCGCGGATCTCTTCCGGCACGCGAGCAATCTCCGCCGCCAGCGCGCGGTTGTCGGCGTTCAGCGTCGTCAGCAGCTCGGTGATGCAGGCTTCGTACTCGCCTATCAGTGCGCGTTCGGTCTTGCGTTCTTCAGTGCGGCCGAAGATGTCCAGCGCCGTGCCGCGCAGGCCCTTCATCTTGGCCAGCACACCGAAGGCGCTGCGCACCCAGGGGCCGAAGGGCTTCTTGACCAGCTCGCCCTTGTCGTTGGTCTTGGCGATCAGCGGCGGCGCCAGGTGGTGCACCAGCTTGTAGTCGCCTTCGAACATGCCCGCAATCTTCTGCGTGAAAGCCGGGTCGGTGTGCAGGCGCGCCACCTCGTACTCGTCCTTGTAGGCCATCAGCTTGAACAGGTAGCGGGCCACGGCTTCGCTCAGTGGTGTGCCCGTGCCAAGCAGTGCTTCCGCGGCCTGCACACGTTCCACGAAGGCCTTGTAGCGCGCAGCGTAGGCGGCGTCCTGGTAGCCGGTGAGGAAGTCCACACGCGTGGCCACCATCTCTGCGACACCCGGCTTCTTGACGAACTGGATCACTTGCTGGGCCTTGAACAGCGCCTGCACGGACGCCAGATCATGGGCGCAGCGCCGCCCCCATTCGAAGGCGGCCTTGTTGTTGTCGATCTGCACGCCGTTGAGTTCAATGGCACGCAGGATGGAGGGTAGGCTGAGCGGGATGCGGCCCTGCTGCCAGGCGTAACCCATCATCAGCGGGTTGGTGTAGATGCTGTCGCCCAGCATCTGTTCGGCCACCTGTTCGGCGTCAAACGCGCCCACCAGGCCCTCACCCACGCTGTTGCGCACGGCGGCTTCGCAGTTGCCGCCCGGGAACTGCCAGTCGGGGTTCTTCACGAAGCCGGCAGTGGGAGTGCCGTGCGTGTTCAGCGCCACGTAGGTGCGGCCTTCCTGCATCACCGACAGCGTGTACTTGCTGGCGCCGACGATGCTGTCGCAGGCAATCACCAGGTCGGCCTGCGCCGTGTCGACCTTGGTGGTGTGGATGGCCTCCGGCCGGTTGGCGATCTGGATGTGGCTCCAGGTGGCTCCCCCCTTCTGCGCCAGGCCGCCGCTGTCCTGCGTCACCACGCCCTTGCCTTCCAGGTGCGCGGCCATGCCCAGCAACTGGCCGATGGTGATGACACCCGTGCCACCCACACCGCCGACGACGATGCCCCAGGCCATTTCGGCCACCGGCAACACCGGATCAGGGAGCGGCGGTAGCGCCGACAGATCGCCGCGTTTCTCTTTCTTCGGCTTCTTCAACTGCCCGCCTTCGACCGTGACGAAGCTCGGACAGAAGCCCTTCACGCAGGAGTAGTCCTTGTTGCAGCTGTTCTGGTTGATGCGGCGCTTGCGGCCGAACTCGGTTTCTACCGGCTCGACGCTCAGGCAGTTGCTCTGCACGCTGCAGTCGCCGCAGCCTTCACAGACCAGCTCGTTGATGACCACACGCTTGGCCGGGTCCACCAGCTTGCCGCGCTTGCGGCGGCGGCGCTTTTCCGTGGCACAGGTCTGGTCGTAGATGATGGCCGTGGTGCCCTTGATCTCGCGGAATTGGCGCTGCAGCGTGTCCAGTTCGTCGCGGTGGTGCACGGTGACGCCGGCCTCCAACGCCTTGCCCGCGTACTTCTCGGGTTCGTCGGTGACGATGATCAGTTTGGTGACGCCTTCGCTGACCACGCTCTTCATGATCTGCATGACGCTGTGGCCTTCAGGTCGCTCGCCGACTTGTTGGCCGCCGGTCATCGCCACGGCGTCGTTGTAGAGGATCTTGTAGGTGATGTTCACGCCCGCCGCGATGCTCTGGCGAATGGCCAGGATGCCGCTGTGGAAGTAGGTGCCGTCGCCCAGGTTGGCGAAGACATGCGTGTCGGTGGTGAAGGCCGACTGCCCCACCCAGGCCACCCCTTCGCCGCCCATCTGGCTGAAAGTGCTGGTGCTGCGGTCCATCCACACGCTCATGTAGTGGCAGCCGATGCCGGCCAGCGCACGGCTGCCTTCAGGCACTCGCGTGCTGGTGTTGTGCGGGCAGCCGCTGCAGAACCAGGGCGCGCGTTCGCCGGTGTCGGTC
>JANOAM010000462.1:0-2389 GCA_031411215.1 Betaproteobacteria bacterium | reverse complement strand
AACTGCGTCACCTCCATGCCGTTCAGCCAGACTTCCCAGCCCAGACCCCAGGCACCCAGCGTGGGGTTCTCCCAGTCGTCTTCGACAAAGCGCACGTCGTTGACCTTGAGGTCAAAGCCCAATGCTTCCAGTGACCCCAAGAACAGCTCCAGGATGTTGGCGGGCGCGGGCTTCAGCACCACCTGGTACTGGTAGTAGTGCTGCAGGCGGTTGGGGTTGTTGCCGTAGCGGCCGTCCTTGGGGCGGCGGCTGGGCTGCACGTAGGCGGCCTTCCACGGCTCCGGGCCCAGGGCGCGCAGGAAGGTGGCGGTGTGGCTGGTACCGGCGCCCACTTCCATGTCGTAGGGCTGCAGGAGCGCACAGCCCTGGGCGTCCCAGTAGCTTTGCAGTTTCAAGATGATCTGCTGGAAGGTCAGCATGGGTCGGTACCAGTCAGAAGCCGGGGTGTGGCGAAAACCCTTGAGTTTACGGGGCAGGCCTGCCGCTAGCCTTCACCTCCGATGACGACAACGCAACTGGTCCTGAGCCTGGTGCTGGCCACGATGGTGTTTTCCGTGGCCCTGGAACTGCGGGTGGACGACTTCCGGCGTGTGGCGCAGGCCCCGCGCCTGGTCCTGATCGGGCAGATCCCGCAGTTCATCCTGCTGCCCGGTGCCACCTGGGCCGCCACGCTGCTGCTGGATCTGCCGCCCAACGTGGAGACGGCCATGATCCTGGTCGCCTGCTGCCCCGGCGGGTCGCTCAGCAACGTCATCACGCACCGCGGGCACGGCAACACGGCCTTGAGCGTCAGCATCTCGGCCGTGGCCGCCGTGCTGGCGCTGTTCCTGACGCCCTTCAACTTCACCTGGATGGTGTCCACCAACCCGGTCACCGCGGGCTGGCTGCGGCAGCTGGACATCGACGCGTCCGACATCTGGTGGAGCCTGCTGGCGCTGCTGGCCCTGCCCATGGCGCTGGGCCTGCTGTGCAGCCACCAGGCGCCGCGGTTGACCGAACGCTTTCGCAAGCCCCTGGGCACCTTCAGCCTGGTGGCGCTGCTGCTGTTCATCGTGGCCGGGCTGATCAAGGAGCGCCAGCTGCTCAATGTTGCGCTGCTGCCGCAGCTCTTGATCGTGGTGCTGCACAACGCAGCCGGCCTGTTCCTGGGCTGGGCTGCGGGCATGGCCTTCCGCGTGGCTGAGCGGGACCGCCGAGCCATCATGATCGAAGGCGGCATGCAGAACTCGGGCCTGGCCCTGGGCATCATCGCCGTGCAGTTCAACGCCGACCTGGGCATGGTGATCATCGCCAGCCTGTGGGGCATGTGGCACATCGTCAGCGGCCTGACGCTGGCGCAGTTGTGGAGACGGAAAGATGCTCGACTTGGTCTTTGAAGGCGCGACCATCATCGACGGCACGGGCGCCGCGCCCTTCACGGCCGACGTGGGCGTGGCCAACGGGCGCATCGTCGAGATCGGACAGATCACAGGCGCGGCGCGCGAGCGTTTCCCCGCACAAGGCGCGTGGCTCACGCCCGGCTTCGTCGACATCCACACCCACTACGACGGCCAGGCCACCTGGGACGAGACCTTCAGCCCCAGCATCCACCACGGCGTGACGACCGTGTTGATGGGCAACTGCGGCGTGGGCTTTGCGCCCAACCTGCCGGGGCGTGAAGCCGATCTCATTGCGCTGATGGAAGGTGTGGAAGACATCCCCGGCGCCGCGCTGGCCGAGGGCGTGAAGTTCAACTGGCAAAGCTTTGGCGAGTACATGGACGTGCTGGAGGCCATGCCGCACAGCATCGACTTCGCCGTGCAGGTGCCGCACGACCCGCTGCGCATGGCGGTGATGGGCAGCCGCGCCATCGCCAACGAAGTGGCCACGGCCGCGGACATCGCCGCCATGCGCACGCTGCTGCGTGAGGCGCTGCAGGCCGGTGCCGCGGGCTTCTCGACCGGGCGCACCGACAACCACCGCACCGCACGCGGCCACGAGACACCGGCGTCCGAAGCCAGCACAGCCGAGCTCACGGGACTTGCATCGGCGTTCCGGGGCCTGGGCCATGGTGTGGTGCAGGTGGTCAGCGACTTTGATCTCATGCGCGGGCCGGACCGCTTCGGCACGGAATTCGATCTGGTCGAAGCCATGGCACGCGCCAGCGGCAAGCCGCTGTCCATGACCTGGCTGCAACGCGACCCCGGCGGCGAGCAGTGGAAGGCGATCCAGGCGCGTGTGGAAGCCGCGGTGGCGGGCGGCCTGCCGCTCTATCTGCAGACGGCATCACGCGGCATCGGCGTCATCAACGGCCTGGATGCCAGCTTCCATCCCTTCATGGGCTTCCCCGGCTACAAGGAAGTGGCCCAGCTGCCACTGGCCGAACGCGCCGCCGCGCTGCGTGAGCCGG
>JANOAM010000461.1:0-10087 GCA_031411215.1 Betaproteobacteria bacterium | reverse complement strand
CCGGGCCTGCGGGTGCTGATTCGAAGTGTTTGCATGTCAGTGGTCCACGTTGGCGGGTGAGGCCCTAGTCTCATTCTTCGCCGTGACTAGCGGGGGCTTCTCGCGGCCCATTGCGGACGTTCGTTCTGGGTGGCGTTGCGGGCCAAGGCCGCCGGGTACCGGGCTCCGCTCATGTCCCCCGGCTCTGGTCACCTGGCGGTGCCCAGAGCCTCCTCCTTTACTTCGCTGCGCCCGGTACCCAGCGTCCTCGGCCAGCCACCCGTGCGGCGCACGAGCAATCGACGCGCCACCAGTGGTGCCGGAGCGGGCGATTGGGGTGGCCTGTGGAGCGAAGTAAAGGAGGAGCCCCAGCTTGCGCAGCAAGTTGGGGCGGGGGACATGAGCGCAACAGGTCACCCCAAGCGCACGCGACCGCCACAACAGAGCGAATGTCTGCAAAGGGCCGCAAGCGGTCCGTCCGGCTGCGGGTGAATCGCGGTTTGAGGCCGTTGCCTCGATTCCAATGCTCATGCCCCGTGACTTCAATACGTTTCCAGGTGCAGGCGGCCTTGCTGCTTCAGCTGCGCGCCGACACTGTCCCAGTCCAGCCCTGCGCCCTTGGCAATGTCCTGCAGCGCCAGCACCACGCCTTCTTCCATGGCCTTGAGGCCGCAGACGAAGAAGTAGGCGTTGGCGTCGGCCAGCAGGGCGGCGACGTCGGCCGCACGTTCACGCAAGCCGTCCTGTACATACTTCTTGGGTTGCCCGGCTGCACGGCTGAAGGCGAAGTTGCAGTCGATGAAGTCCTTGGGCAGGTTCTGCAGCGGGCCGAAGTAGGGCAGCTCTTCCTTGCTGCGCGCGCCGAAGAACAGCATCAGCTTGCCGCTTTCGAACTTGCCGCTGGCGCGCAGGCGACGGCGCCATTCCGTCATCGCCCGCATGGGCGCACTGCCTGTGCCGGTGCAGATCATGACGATGTGGCTCTTGGGGTGGTTGGGCATCAGGAAGCTGGTGCCGAAGGGGCCGATGACCTGGACCTTGTCACCTACGTTCAGGTCGCACATGTAGTTGCTGGCCACGCCGCGCACCGGGTTGCCCTGGTGGTCTTCCAGCACACGCTTGATGGTCAGGCTGACGTTGTTGTAGCCCGGTCGTTCCCCGTTGCGGGGGCTGGCGATGCTGTACTGGCGCGGGTGGTGGGCGCGGCCGTTGGCGTCGGTACCTGGTGGGATGACAGCGATGCTTTGGCCTTCCAGCACCGGGAAGGGCATGCTGCCGAAGTCCAGCACCACGTGGTGGGTGTCGTACTCCTTTCCGACTTCGGTGACACGCACGTTGCCGACCACGGTGGCGGTGACGAACTTCTCTGCAGCCGGGTTTTTGGATGTAGGGCCGTAGAGATTCGTGTAGGCGTGGGCCGCGCTCCACGGTGGCAGCGTAGCGCCGAATTGCGCGCTGTTGAAAGCGGGCTCGGTGCCGGGTTCGACAGCCAGCGCAGGTGCTGCGGCGGGCGCTTCTTCAGCGGTCTCACCACCGCCCAGCTCGGCCAGCTGGTCTTTGCTCAGTTCGGTGGGCAGTGAATCCCAACCCATCTGCTCGTCCAGGCTGTAGGCCTTGGCGGCCGGCATCTTGCGGTAGTTGTCGATGCTGCCCGTGGGGCAGGGCGAGATGCAATCGTTGCACCAGTTGCACTTGCTGGCGTCTACCACGTAGTTGCGCGAATCGTGGGTAATGGCGCCCACGGGGCACATGGTTTCGCAGGTGTTGCAGCGGATGCAGATCTCGGGGTCAATGAGATGCTGCTTGATGAAACTGGGCTTGGTGACGGGAAGGGCCATGTCCATGTGTGTCTCCTCGGACGAAGGGGGCCACGCGGCCCCCTTGCTGTCCGGCGCGGTACGAGAGATTACGCGAAACGAACGTAGTCGAAGTCAACCGGCTGGCGGTTGATGCCCATGACGGGCGGCGCGATCCAGTTCGCAAACTTGCCCGGCTCCACCACGCGGCCCATCAGGCCTTGCACATAGGCGCGGTCGGTGGCGCTGGGCAGCCATTCGTCCTGGCGCTTGGCCCATTCCACCTCGTTCACCACCTGGCCTTCAGGCGACACCTTCACATGGCTCAGCGCGCCGATGTTGCGGTGGAAAGCCTTGTGCGGCGTCTTCAGCTTGAAGGGGATGCCGGCCTTTTCAATCACCTTGTTCCAACGCTCCACACCGGCGATGCTGTCCTTGATGTAGTCGTCGCGCAGCACCTCGTTCAGCGCGTTGAGCATCGGGACTTCCTTCTCCACCAGCAGCCCGTTCACGACGTTCAGCACACGGTAGGTCTGGCCGCGCAATTGGTGGTCATCCAAACGCTTGCCTTCTTCGTATCGGCCTTTGAGGCCCGTGCTGTAGAAGGTGGCGGCATTGCTGGACTCGTCGGCACCGAAGAGGTCGATGGTGACGCTGAAGTGGAAGTTCAGGTAGCGCTGGATGGTGGGCAGGTCAATCACGCCCGCTTCACGCAGCTTCTTCGGGTCGTCGGTCTTCAACTCGTTCATGGCCGCGCAGGTGCGGTTGATGACGCGGCTGACGCCACTCTCGCCCACGAACATATGGTGCGCTTCTTCGGTCAGCATGAACTTGGTGGTGCGGGCCAGCGGGTCGAAGCTGCTCTCGGCCAGCGCGCAGAGCTGGAACTTGCCGTCACGGTCCGTGAAGTAGGTGAACATGAAGAAGCTCAGCCAGTCGGGCGTCTCTTCGTTGAAGGCCTGCAGGATGCGCGGGTTGTCTTCCTGGCCGCTGCGGCGTTCCAGCAGCGCTTCGCCTTCCTCGCGGCCATCGCGGCCGAAGTGTTTGTGCAACAGGTACACCATGGCCCACAGGTGGCGGCCTTCCTCGACGTTGATCTGGTAGAGGTTGCGCAGGTCGTACATGCTGGGCGCGGTCAAGCCCAGGTGGCGCTGCTGTTCGACCGAAGCGGGTTCGGTGTCGCCCTGCGTGACGATGATGCGGCGCAGGTTGGCGCGGTATTCGCCGGGGATGTCCTGCCAGGCGTCTTCGCCCTTGTGGTCACCGAAGTGGATCTTGCGGTCCTTCTCGCCCGGGTTCAGGAAGATGCCCCAGCGGTAGTCGCGCATCTTCACGTGACCGAACTGCGCCCAGCCTTGCGGGTCCACGCTGACGGCGGTGCGCAGGTAGACGTCGGACGCCGTGCTGCCTTCCGGACCCATGTCGTCCCACCAACTCAGGAAGTTGGGCTGCCACTGCTCCAGCGCCCGCTTGAGCGTGCGGTCTTCTTCCAGGTTGACGTTGTTGGGGATCTTTTCGCTGTAGTTGATGGTGCTCATGTGTCTGCTCCAGTGTGTCGTTATGGCTTCAAACCCGCGTCCAGTCGAATTGCGCTTTGTCGCCTTTGCCGTAGACCTTGAGCGCACCCTTTTCGCCCACGGCGTTGGGGCGCTGGAAGATCCAGTTCTGCCAGGCGGTCAAGCGGCCGAAGACGCGGGTGGCCATGGTTTCCACGCCGTTGAAGCGCAGGTTGGCTTCCATGCCGGTCAAGGCATCCGGGCTCATGGCCACACGTTCTTCGATGGCGATGCGGGTTTCGTCGGCCCAGTCGATGTCGTCCGGGTTGCTGGTCACCAGGCCCAGCGCGAAGGCGGCGTCGGCGTCCAGGGGCTGGCCAATCGTGGCGCGGATGGCGGCCAGCGGCGCGGCTTCTTCGTAGAAGCGGCGCGCCAGGCGGGTCTGGTCCGTGGCCATCGGGTAGAGGCCGAAATTGGCTTCGCTCACCGTGATCTTGGGTGCCTTCGCTTCGTCATCCGGCAGCGCCAGGTGGTAGCTGCGGTCGCAGGCCAGGGCCAGTTCCAGCAGGCTGCCGGCGAAACAGGAGCCGGGTTCGATCAGCGCGAACAGGCTGCGGCTGGACACATCCAGGCGGCTGAAGCTGCGGCGCAGATAGCCGATGGTTTCGCGCACCAGCCAGTGGTTCGCGTGCGCTTTGAGTGTGGCGTCCACGGCCAGCACAGCGGCGCTGTCGCCCTGGGTCTTGATCAGCCAGGTGCCGATGTCCAGTTCGTTGGTGCGCATCTCAAGAACAGCGTCTTCCAGCTCGCGCGCCAGGGCCAGCGGGTACCAGTTCGCACCGGCGGCTTCAATGCCGGCGATGTCGGTCGGCTGTGCGGATTGCGGGCCCTTGACGGTGAAGCTGGCGGTGCGCTTGCTGCGGTCGATCTCCACGGTGACGTGCGCGTAGCGCAGCGCGTCGGCTTCAATCGTCCGGTTCAGCGGCGTGAAGCTCACACCCTTGGCGTTGGCGGGGCGGTCGCTCTGCTCGGCCAGCTGCAGCGCACGTTCCTGCACCTTGGCCGCAAAGGCGGCGGGCTTGGCGATGTCGTCCACCAGACGCCAGTCCTTGGCCTTCTTTCCGCGCACACCTTCGTTGGTGGTGCAGAAGATGTCGGCCAGGTCGTGGCGCACTTTGCGCTTGTCGGTGACGCGGGTCAGGCCACCGGTACCCGGCAGCACACCCAGCAGCGGCACTTCGGGCAGGCTCACCGCACTGCTGCGGTCGTCCACCAGGATGATCTCGTCGCAGGCCAGGGCCAGCTCGTAGCCACCGCCGGCGCAGGCGCCATTGACGGCAGCCAGAAACTTCAGGCCGCTGTGTTGGCTGCTGTCTTCCAGGCCGTTGCGCGTCTCGTTGGTGAACTTGCAGAAGTTCACCTTCCAGGCGTGTGTGCTGACACCCAGCATGAAGATGTTGGCGCCGGAGCAGAAGACCTTTTCCTTGGCGCTGGTCAGCACCACGGTGCGCACTTCGGGGTGTTCAAAGCGGATGCGCTGGATGGCGTCGTTCAGTTCGATGTCCACGCCCAGGTCGTAGCTGTTGAGCTTCAGTTTGTAGCCAGGGCGCAGGCCGGCGTTCTCGTCAAAGTCGGCCAGCAGTGTCGCCACCGGGCCTTCGAACTTCAGCTTCCAGTGGTGGTACTGGCTGGGGGCGGTCTGGTAGTTGACGCGGGGGTGGGTGCTCATGGGCTTCTCCTGGAGAGGCAAGAAAGTGCAGGTGTTGGGTCAGGCAATGACACGCATCATAATGCTTGTCAAAACCATGTCAAGCACTTTAATGCATGAGGTTCATTGCATCAGATTCACTGCATCAGAGAGTGGCCAGGCCCAGCGCCTGACGGACGGACTGGCGCAGCAGGCCAAAGGTGGCGACCTGGTCCTGGGCGCTGGTGTCCAGCTGCAGTTCGGCCTTGGAGTAGAAGGCGGCGCGGCCGGCCAGGATGCCTTTGAGGTCTTCCATCGCTTCGCGGCTGGCCGCCATGGGCCGCAGGTCACCCTGGGCAGTGACACGCTTCATGTGGTCTTCAGGCGCGGCCTTCAACCAGACGGTGGTGCAGTGGGCCAGCAGCAGGTTGAAGGTGGCGGCGTCGCTGACGATGCCGCCCGGCGTGGCGATAACGGCTTCCGGGTAGATCTGGATCGCCTCTTCGAGCGCGCGGCGTTCGTAGCGGCGGTAGGCGTTTTGGCCGTAGAGGCCCTGGATCTCGCTGATGCTGCAGCCAGCGAATTTTTCGATCTCGCGGCTCAGTTCCACAAAGGGGTAGTCCAGGTCGTTGGCCAGCAGTTGGCCCAGGGTGGACTTGCCCGCGCCGCGCAGGCCGATCAGCGCGACGCGTGTGCTGCGGGCCTGGGTCTGGCCTGCACCACCCGCCTCATTGGCGCCGCCGGTGCCCAGCAACTGGCCCACAGTCACACGCACGCGGTGCAGGGTGGCGTCGTCGCGGTTTTCCAGCAGTTCGCGCAGCAGCAGCCATTCGGGCGTGGACGTGGTCACGTCGCCTATCAGTTCCGCCAGGCTGCACTGCAGCGCTTGCGCCACCTGCAGCAGGATCAGGATGCTGGCGTTGCCGGTGCCGTACTCCAGATTGGCCAGGTGGCGCTCGCTCACGTCGGCTGCCAGGGCCGTGGCCTTGCGGGTCATGCCGCGGCGGGCGCGCAGGGCACGGACACGGTCGCCCAGAGCGACCAGGAAGGGGTTTTTCTCCTCGTCTGCGCATGGCTCGGCAGTTGGTGCAAACCCGGGTGTATGCAATATAGTGCTTGACATGGTTTGTTGTCGGTCTTATCGTGCTGAGCAGCACAATAGTGCATGTTTTACCCGAAAGCAAGCTGGACAGACCCGCCATGACGCCGACCGCTGCACAAGACCAATTCCGGCAGGACATCGCTGCGCTGACGGCGCAGATCGCCGTGAGGCCTCTCGACCAGGCGCTGGACGACTGGCTCAACGCCACACACGGCGCCCAGTCAACGACCTTCCAGCGCATTGCCCAGGGATGCAAGACTGGTGTGGCCGAAGGCTGGCTCTGCAACCGCGAAGGTGGCGGCATCAGGTACGGCCGCATCTTCAAGCCCGCGGACGACCTGCACGGCTTCAGCGTGGATGTCGTCGACATGCAGGACATCGCCGGCCCGCACCACACGCATCCGCTGGGCGAGATTGATCTCTTGATGCCGCTGGACGGCGACGCGCTCTTTGACGGCCGGCCCGCAGGTTGGATCGTCAAAGAGCCCGGCAGCGCTCACCGTCCCACCGTCACCCAGGGCCGCGCCCTGGTGCTCTATCTCCTGCCGCAAGGCCAGATCGACTTTACGAAGGCTGCGTGATGACCCAACTGCTCCCCAATTTCATTGAAGGCCGCTGGCAAACCGGCAGCGGCGCTGGCACCGCTTTGTTCGATCCCGTGTTGGGTGACGAACTGGCCCGCGTCGACGCCACCGGGCTGGACCTGCCCGCCGCCTTCGCCTACGCCCGCGAGACCGGTGGCGCAGCTTTGCGTGCCCTGACCTACGCACAGCGTGCCGAACTGCTGGGCAAGGTCGCTGCGGTGCTGCAAGCCAAACGCGACGACTACTACGCCATCAGCCTGGCCAACAGCGGCACGGTGAAGAACGACACGGCGGTGGACGTGGACGGCGGCATCTACACGCTGTCCACCTACGCCAAGCTGGGGGCGTCTCTGGGCGACCGTCGCCACCTGCTGGACGGCGACGCCGCGCGGCTGGGCTAGGACCCGCTGTTCCAGAGCCAGCATGTGCTGGTGCCCACACGTGGCCTGGCGCTCTTCATCAACGCCTTCAATTTCCCCAGCTGGGGCTTGTGGGAGAAGGCCGCACCGGCGTTGCTGAGTGGTGTGCCGGTGGTCATCAAACCCGCCACAGCCACGGCCTGGCTCACGCAGCGCATGGTGCAGGACGTGGTGGATGCGGGTGTCCTGCCTGCGGGTGCGCTGTCGGTCATCTGCGGCAGTTCCGCTGGCTTGCTGGACGCGCTGCAGCCCTTCGATGTGCTGAGTTTCACCGGCAGCGCCGACACGGCCGCGCTGATCCGCCAGCACCCGGCCGTGGCGGTGCGGTCCGTGCGCGTGAACATCGAAGCCGACAGCGTCAATTCCGCGCTGCTGATGCCCGGCGCCGCCGCGGGCAGCGAAGCCTTTGATCTGCTGGTCAAGGAAGTGGCGCGTGAGATGACGGTCAAGAGCGGCCAGAAGTGCACCGCCATCCGCCGCGTCTTCGTGCCCGAGGGCTTGTACGCGCAGGCAGCCGAGGCCATCAGCGCGCGCCTGGCCAAGACCACGGTAGGCAACCCGCGCAACGACAGCGTGCGCATGGGCGCGCTGGTCAGCCGTGCGCAGCTGAACGCCGTGCGCGCTGGCCTGGCTCAGCTGAAGGACGTGACCCAGATGTTGCACGACGGGGCGCAGCACGCGCTGGTAGATGCCGACCCGGCCGTGGCCTGCTGCGTGGGTCCGACCTTGCTGGGCACGCAAGACGCCGACGCTGCCGCGCTGGTGCACGACATGGAAGTCTTCGGCCCCGTGGCCACGTTGTTGCCCTACCGCGACGCCGCACACGCGCTGCAACTGGTGCGGTGCGGTCAGGGCTCGCTGGTGGCGTCGCTTTATGCCGCGGACCACGCGGCGTTGGCCAGCACCGCGCTGGAACTGGCCAGCAGCCACGGCCGTGTGCACGTCATCAGCCCCGACGTGGCAGCCCT
Organism: Betaproteobacteria bacterium; assembly: GCA_031411215.1. Classification (GTDB taxonomy): domain Bacteria; phylum Pseudomonadota; class Gammaproteobacteria; order Burkholderiales; family Burkholderiaceae_C; genus Rubrivivax. Next base: position 2,056 of record JANOAM010000461.1, on the reverse strand, counting down.
GCACACGGGGCACGGCAACGTCATGCCGCAGTCGCTACACGGCGGTCCGGGCCGCGCGGGCGGCGGTGAAGAGCTGGGTGGCCTGAAGGCGCTGAATTTCTACCACCGCCGCGCCGCGGTGCAAGCAAGCACGGCCGTGCTGACTCAACTGAACTGAACAGACGGTTGCCGCGGCAGCCCGAAGGAGACAAACCCATGAGCACCCCGCAACAGGTTCGTGCCGATTCGGTGGAGCCGCCGCCCGAAGCCTTCAACTTCGCGCAGCACCTGCTGGCGGCCAACGCCGGCCGCCCTGGCAAGGCCGCCTTTGTGGACGACCTGGGATCGATCAGCTACGGCCATCTGGAAGAGCGTGTGCGCCGCCTGGCCACGGGGCTGCGCAGCCTGGGCATCAAGCGGGAAGAGCGTGTGCTGCTGCTGATGCAGGACGGCAACGACTGGCCGGTGGCCTTTCTGGGAGCGTTGTACGCGGGCGTCGCGCCGGTGGCGGTGAACACCTTGCTGACGGCCGACGACTACGCCTACATGCTGGAACATTCGCGCGCCCAGGCCGTGCTGGTCAGCGGTGCGCTGCTGCCCGCAGTCACCGCCGCAATGACCAAGAGTGATCACGAAGTCGGCAAGGTGATCGTCTCGCGCCCCGTCGCGCCGCTGCACCCGTCCGAAGTCGAATTCGAAGCCTTCCTGGCCGCGTGTACACCCGCTGCCAAGCCGGCCGCGACGGGCCGTGACGACCCGGCCTTCTGGCTCTATTCCAGCGGCAGCACGGGCCGCCCCAAGGGCACCGTGCATTCGCACGCCAACCCCTACTGGACCTGCGAGCTGTATGGCAAGGGTGTGCTGGCCCTGCGCGAGAGTGATGTCTGCTTCAGCGCCGCCAAGCTGTTCTTCGCCTACGGCCTGGGCAACGGCCTCACCTTCCCCATGAGCGTGGGCGCCACCACCTTGCTGATGGCCGAACGCCCCACGCCTGACGCCACTTTCAAGCGCTGGACCGGCGGCGTGGGCGGCATCAGGCCCACGGTGTTCTACGGCGCGCCCACGGGCTTCGCCGGCATGCTGGCCTCACCCAACCTGCCGGCCAAGTCCGACGTGGCGATGCGCCTGGTGTCGTCTGCCGGTGAGGCCTTGCCAGCCGACCTGGGTGAACGTTTCCAACGCCACTTCGGCACCGACATCGTGGACGGCATCGGCAGCACCGAAATGCTGCACATCTTCATCAGCAATCGCCCGGGCGACGTGCGCTACGGCACCACGGGCTGGCCCGTGCCGGGCTACGAGATTGAACTGCGTGGTGAAGACGCAGGCCCGGTGCCCGATGGTGAACCCGGCGACCTCTACATCCACGGCCCCAGCGCCGCCATGATGTACTGGGGCAACGCCGCCAAGACACGCGACACCTTCCGCGGCGGCTGGACCAAGAGCGGCGACAAGTACGTGAGAAACGCCGACGGCACCTACACCTACAGCGGCCGCAGCGACGACATGCTGAAGGTCAGCGGCATCTACGTCAGCCCCTTTGAAGTCGAGGCGACGCTGGTGCAACACCCGGCCGTGTTGGAGGCCGCCGTCATCGGCGTGCCGGACGCAGAAGGCCTGACCAAGACCAAGGCCTTCGTGGTGCTGAAGTTTGGTGGCCAGGCGACCGAGGCCGAGTTGAAGGCCTTCGTGAAGGACAAGCTCGCGCCCTACAAGTACCCGCGGCTGATCGAGTTTGTCGGTGAACTGCCCAAGACTGCCACCGGCAAGATCCAGCGCTGCAAGCTGCGCGAGAAGGAAGCGCAAGCGTGAGCGTGGAGTTCGTCGAGATCGACTGGGCTGGGCGCCCGGTGCGCATCGAGTACGCCTTCGTCGGCCAGGACGCCGCGCCCTTGGCCGTGTTCCTGCACGAAGGCCTGGGTTCGCTGTCGATGTGTAAGGACTTCCCGCAGCGACTGTGCGAAGCGGCGGGCCTGCGCGGCCTGGTCTTCAGCCGGCCCGGTTACGGCCGCAGCACAGCACGCGCAGCCGACGAGACCTGGGGCGTGGACTTCATGCACCGCCAGGCCTTTGAGGT
>JANOAM010000460.1:0-11329 GCA_031411215.1 Betaproteobacteria bacterium | reverse complement strand
GTGCTGGGTGATGGCCAGGCCGAGACCGGTGCCTCCGAAACGCCGTGTCGTCGAGGTGTCGGCCTGCACGAAGGCGCCGAAGAGTTCGCCCAGCTTGTCGGCTGCGATGCCGATGCCGGTGTCATGGACCTCGAACCGCAGGACTACCTCGCCCGTATCGGCAGGCAGGCTCCGGATCATCAAGGCGATGCGGCCGCGTTCGGTGAACTTGACGGCGTTGCTCAGCAGGTTGAGCAGCGCCTGTGACAGGCGCGTCGGGTCGCCGCGCAGCAGGTCGGGTGTGGCTGCCGGCACAGCGCCGACCAGGATCTCCAGGCCCTTGGCATGCGCGCGTTCGGCCAACAGCGCGCGGCAGCGCGCCAGCACGTCGCTGAGCGAAAAATCGGTCAGCTCCAGTTCCAGGCGGCCGGCCTCGATCTTGGACAGGTCGAGGATGTCGTTCAGAACTTGCATCAGGTGGGTCGCCGCATCACCCACCTTGTCCAGCCGCTCGGCCGCCACAGGGTCGTCGGCATCGCGTCGCAGCAGGTGGGTCAGGCCGATGATGGCGTTCATCGGCGTGCGGATCTCGTGGCTCATGTTGGCCAGGAAGCTGCTCTTGGCGCGGTTGGCAGCCTCGGCCTTGTCGCGCGCCAGCGTCAGGTCGGCGTTGGCCTGCTGCAGTTGCAGCTCGGCATGCTTGATGTCGCTGATGTCCGAGCACACGACCAGGAAGCCGCGGACCTCACCCTCCACCACGTCAGGGATGTAGCTGCCCAGGCCATGCATGGTGCGGCCATCGGCGCTGCGCACCAACCGCTGGAAGTGCTGCGGTTCTCCACGCAGCACCGCCTGCAGATGCACGGCCTCCGCGTCGGCCAGGGGTTGCGCATCCAGCAGCACCAGGCTCGGCAGCGGCAGTTGCTGCGCCAGCTGCAAGGCGCGTGCGCCCGAATTTGCGGCGTGCACCTTGTAGCGATCACTCAGCAATTCGCCCAGCACGGTGAGGTTTTCGGGCTGTCGTCAACGATCAGGATGGTTCGCTGCAGCATGGCGGCTTTCAAGGCACCTGGCCGCACTGGCCTGCCGGCGGCGGGGCATTCAAGGCCGCCGCCGCAAGGCAGCCGCGCACCTGAGCCGCGAAGGTGTTGACATTGATCGGTTTGGACAAGTAGCCGTCGCAACCGGCGGCCCGCATCTTTGCTTCGTCTCCCCGCATGGCGAATGCCGTGAACGCCACCACGCAGATATGCCTCGTCAACGGGTCGGCTTTGAGCAACTGGGTGAGCTCCAGGCCGTTCATGCCGGGCATCTGGATGTCCATCAGGATCAACCCCGGCTGAAAGGACGCAACCTTCTGCAGCGCTTCAGAGGCGTTCGACGCGGTATCCACCTCAAACTGGTCCGCGAGCAGCACCACCTGGGCGATGGCCACATTCATCGTGTTGTCGTCGACGATCAAGAGCCTGGACGCGCTCATGCGGGACCCTTTGCGTCAGTGGCGACGTCCGGCTGGCGCCAACGGCGCACGCTCTCCAGCATGTCCTCCATGGCGCCACCGCCCTTGATCAGGATGGCCCGTGCGGACCGGGCCAGGCTGGCGTACTCCTCGTCGGTCAGCAGCATGCTGGTCCAGATGAACACGGGCACATCGCGCCACGCGGGCAGACGCTGCAGCGCGTCGAGAACCTGGAAGCCGTCAAACGCCGGCATCATCAAGTCGAGCACGATGGCCTGCGGCCGAACCTGATCGATCTGCTGCAGCGCGACACGCCCGTCCAGGAAGCCGATGGCGTCGATGCCCAGGCTCTTGAGCGTCGCCTGCATCAAGTCGAGCGAGGTTTGTTCGTCGTCGATGACCAGCACGTTGGCCCGGCCGCCGGCCGGCTGGCGAAAGCGGGTCATGGCCGCGGCAATCTCGTCGCCACGGATAGGCTTGCACAGCACGTTGGCGATGGCAAACGTGGCTGTCATCTCCAGGCCGGCCGGCATGGTGACGCCAACCACGGGGGACGCACGGCTGGCCCCGTGGTCGCGGATGTCGCCCAGCAGGTCCAGGCCGCGCTGGTCCTGCAGGCGCAGGTCCAGCGTGAGGGCCGCATAGGCCGTGTCGCGGGCGCGACGCAGGGCATAGGGCCCGTCGGACGCTGCGTCGACCTGGAAGCCGGCTTCGGAGAACGCGGACACCAGGCGCGCCTGGTCACGCTGGTCGTCCTCGATCACCAGCACACGCCGGGTCTCCACCGCGCGGGCGGCTTCCGTGGCCTGGTCGGCACGCTGCGTGTCCAGGCCGTGGATCCGGTTGAGCACGACGTGGAACACGCTGCCCTGTCCGACGCTGCTGCGCACACCGACGCTGCCGCCCTGCGCTTCCACCAGCCGGCGTGTCAGGGCCAGGCCCAGGCCCGTGCCCTGGTGCTGTTTGCTGTAGCCGGTGTCGAGTTGCTGGAACTCGGTGAACAGCCGTGGCAGATCGGTCGGCGAGATGCCAATGCCCCGGTCCTCGACTTCGATCCGGAAGTGCTCCGGGCCCTGGGCCGACACACGCACCTGGATCTGGCTGTCTGCCGGTGAAAACTTGATGGCATTGGACAGGTAGTTGTAGAGCACCTGCTTCAGCCGTGCCGGGTCGAGCAGCAGTTCTGCGAGAGCTGGGTCGATCTCGGTGACGATGGAAATGCCCTTGCGCTGCGTGGCGGTGTGCAGGATGTCCAGCACTTCCTTCAGCAGCAACGGCAGCTCGACGGCTTCAGGGAAGAACTCGAACTTGCCGGACTCGACCTTGGACAGGTCCAGCACGTCATTGATCAGCTGCAGCAGATGGCGTCCGCTGGTGCCGATGTGGCCGACGAATTCCTGGTACCGCGGCGAATCAGGCTTGACGAAACCCGAGTGCAGCAGGTCGGCGAAGCCGATGACGGCATTCAGCGGTGTGCGCAGTTCGTGCGACATGTTGGCCAGGAACTGGCTCTTCAGGCGGTTGGCCTCCTGGATCTGGCGGTTCTCGGCTTCCAGCCGCTGGGCCCGCAGCCGTGCATCCTCGGCCTGCCGCTGCTCGGTGATCTCGCTGACGATGCCGAGCATGCGCGTGGCCTTGTCGCCGTTGCGCTGCACGCTGCCGTGGGCGCTGATCCAGTGCACGCTGGCGTCGGGCCAGATCACCCGGCACTGGACGCGCCAGTCGCGCAGTTCGGTGACAGCCACATGGAAGGTCTGTCCCACTTCGGCACGGTCGTCCGGGTGCACGTGCTCGATGAACTTGTCGAAGGTCCATTCGGCCTGCAGGTCAGCGTAGCCGAAACAGTGGTCGTGTCGCAGCGAGTGCTGCACCACGCCGGTGGCCAGATCCAGGTCCCAGTCACCGATGTGTGCCGACTCCAGCGTGAAGCGCAGGCGTTCTTCGCTGGCCCGCAGCGCGGCGTCGGCGCGGCGCTGCACGGACACGTCACGTGCGATCTTCGACGCACCGACCAAGCGTCCGCTGCCGTCGTGGATGGGTGAAATCGTGATAGAGGCGTCCAGCCGCTGGCCACTGCGGGTCAGGCGCACCGTGTCGAACGGCGGGATCGGGCGCCCGTGGGACAGCTCCGCCAGGATGCGCGTTTCCTCCGCCCACTGGTCCGGCGGGATCAGCATCCGGATGTTCTGGCCGACAGCTTCTGCTTCGCTGTAGCCGAACATGCGCTGCGCCGCGGCATTCCAGTTGGTGATCCGGCCGTCCAGTGTCTTGCCGATGATGGCGTCGTTGGACGATTCGACGATGGCGGCCAGGCGGTTCGACTCCGCCTCTGCACGGACCAGGCGTGTCATGTCCCGAAAGACCATGGCCAGGCCCGTCACCGAGCCGTCGTCCGAATGGGTCAGCGCCACTTGCAGATCCAGTTCCGAGCGCCGGCCGTCCCGCGAAAGGGCCACGACCCGGTGCACCGTGTCCACGGTCACACCCAGGTCACGGGCCAGGTTCACCGGGTTCAGGCTGGCGTAGTGCGCTGGCCGGTCCTCGCGGTCAAAAACCTGCCACAGGCTCAGCCCCTTCGCATCGGCCTGCGTCCAGCCCAGCAACTGCTCGGCCACCGCGTTCATGCGGCTCACGTTGCCCGCAAGGTCGGTTGCGACGAAGCCCGCACCTATGCTGGCCAGGGTGACCGCCAGGCTTTGCTGGATGTCGACCACTTCCCGTTCGGCCTCGCGCCTGCGGGCGATTTCCGCCTCCAGCGAAGCGACCGTGGACCGCAGGCCTTGCACGGTTGGCAGCTTCAGCGCATTCGGGATCAGCTTCCAGAGCATCACCGCGGTCCAGATCGATATGGCCGCGGTCACTGTCTTGGTCAACGCCTGCAGCCCATAGTCGGGCTGCCAGATGGTCCAGATGTCCATCAGGTGCGTGATGCCGCAGGCGAAGATGAACGCGCTGAACAGCATCGCCACGCCCTGGATGCTGGGGTCGCCGCGCTTGCGCACGAAGCTCAGGATCGCGGCCGGGATCGAGAAGTAGGCGGCGGCGATGACCGCATCGGCACCGACCATGGACCACAGCAAGCCGGGCGTCCACGTGAAGCAATAGCCGTGCGGTAGAAAACCCGACCGGCCGAACAACGAGCTCAAAAAGTCCATGCGGGGCCTCCACCATCGGCACAGGAGGCCAGGCAGTCTCCTGCGGCGTCGTCAGGCACATGACTGCCTTTCTTCACGCGAACAGGATACGCCTTCGAAATCGGTACTCTAGACGAGTCTCCATTGTCTGTTCGGCACCGCACGCGGCGCAGGAGAACGATCTGTGCGCACCGCCGCGCTGACCTGGCCTATGCCCGAGCCAAGCGCGCCACCCCACTTCAGCCCGCCGCAGCCTCGCGCGGTTTGAAGGCCGTGTATTCCGAGAAGACGCCCAACTCCGCATACCGCCGCACACGCTTGAAGCCGGCGGCGCGCAGCGCTTCCAGCACAGTCTCTGGCGGCACGCAGGCTTCGATGGTGTCCCAGTAATAACGCCAGAGTTCAGAGGTCTTGCCGCGCTTGGCCACGACACGTGCGATGGAGGGCACGACGGCGCGCATGTAGGTCTTCATCGCCAGCGTGGCCAGGCGGCCTTGCGGGCGCGTGATCTCCAGCACCAGCAGCCGGCCGCCCGGGCGCAGCACGCGGTGGAATTCGGCGAACGCGGCTGACAGGTCGGACAGGTGGCGCAGCGCGTAGCCCATGGTGACGAAGTCCGCGCTGGCGTCGGCGCAGGGCATGGCTTCGGCGCGGCCGGTCAGCAACTGCACGCCCGGCAGCTTGACCTGGTCCATCATGCCGGGGCTGGGGTCCACGCCGGTCAATGTGCCGTCCGGTCCGATGATCTTGAGCGCCTCGCGCGCCACCAGGCCTGTGCCGATGCCCACATCCACCAGCCGGTCACCGGCCTTCAGGTGCGCACGGCCCAGCGCCTTCCTGCGGTACCAGGGGCCGGAACCGAAGGCCAGCAGCTTTTCCACGCGGTCGTAGTCCGCGGCGGTGTCGTCGAAGATGCGCTGCACGAAGCGGTGGCGCTCGTGTTCGTCGGCGTAGTAGGCGGTCAGCGGCAGGTGCGGCGGCAGCACGGCGTGCGGTGCTGAGTCAGGGGTGGGCGTCATGCGGGTCGTGGCAGGTCGGGCAAGGGGCAACAGCATAGCCGCCCAGGCAGGGCTGGACTACAGTGCCGCCGCATGGACCGGACCACGCCCACCGCACGTGCCTTGCGCCAGGAGGTGCGCTTCACGCATGTCGCAACGGGCGCCCGCATCGCCTGGTCGCGCAGTGGGCGTGTCGATCCGAACGCGCCCGTCCTGCTGCGCGCCGCCCATTGGATGACCCACGTCGAATACGACGCCGTCTCGCCCATCTTCAGGCCCTGGCTGGAGCGCCTGGGGCGCGAACTGCGCCTGGTCTGCTATGACGAGCGCGGCTGTGGCCTGTCGGGGCCCGACGACACGCCTCTGGACCTGGCGGCCTCGCTCGAAGAGCTGGAAGTGGTGGTTGATGCCAGCGCCGAACCCCGGGTCGCCTTGCTGGGCATTTCAGGCGGGGCGGGCGCAGCTGTGGCCTATGCGGTGCGGCATCCGCAGCGGGTGTCGCATCTGGTGCTGTTGGGCGGCTACACGCATGGGCTGCTGCAGCGCTCACCCACACCCGAAGGCCTGGCCTACTTCGAAGCCATCGCCACGCTGATGCAACACGGCTGGGGGCAGCCGAACTCGGCCGTGCAACAGTTCTTCTCCGCGTCGCTGATTCCCGATGCCACCCCCGAACAGCGCGACGCGATGAATGAACAGCAGCGCCGGTCCTGCGATGGCCGGCGCGCCGCAGCCCTCTTTCGCGCGCGCTCGCAGCTGGATGTGCGGCCCTTGCTGGCCCGGGTGCAGTGCCCGACCCTGGTGATGCACTGCGACCGCGATGCGATGGTCAAGGTCGAGCTGGGACGCGATCTCGCTGCCAGCATTCCTGGCGCCCGCTTCGAAGCCCTGCACTCGCGCAACCACGTGCCGCTGCACGGCGAGGCGGCTTTCGAACGCTTCTGCGAAGCCCTGACCGACTTCGTGCACCAGCGCCCGGCGTCCACCGACGTCCGCTTCACACCGCGGGAGCGTGAATTGATGGCGCTGGTGGCCAAGGGGCTGGACAACCTGCAGATCGGTGCCCACCTGGGACTGGCCGACAAGACCGTGCGCAACCAGCTGTCGCAGCTGTACCAGCGCCTGGGCGTTGACGGCCGCACGCACGCCGTGGTGCGCGCACGCGAACTGGGGTTCTGACCGGCTGGGGGCTGTTGGGACGCTTGTCCCTGGCCGCGCGGGCTGTGGGCGTCGCCTGAGGACAGCTGCCCTGCGTGGCAGGGGTGGCCGGACACGGCTGCAGGGGCTGCAATCGAAGCACCTTCAGCAACCGCTACCGAGAGGCCCCCATGATGACCCCCGCCGCACGATCTTTCCACGTCTTTGGCCTGTGCCTCACAGGCGCCGGCAGCCTGCTCACGCCGCAGGGCCTGGCGGCCCTGCGGTCCATGGGCGCGGCCGCTGCACCGCGTGCCGCTTGAACGGGAGATGGACATGCACTTGCTGATCACCCCTGGCCGCACCTGGACGGTTGCCGCCGCTCTCGTCATGACCACCTTGTCCATGCTCCCGCGCCCAAGCACCGCGGCGCCTGTGACCTTCAACGCCCAGGTGGCTGGCCAGTCCGACATCGTCGGTGTGCTGGACCCCAATGGCCCCGTCGTGCAGATCCAGACCGCTGCCAGCGGCGTCGGTTCGCTGGGCGTGCTGCACTACTTCTCGGCCGATGAGGTCAACCTGGGCACGGGTCAAGGCGCCGGGCGCAACCGCTTCGTGGCCGATGATGGTTCCGAGCTCTTCGGCATCTTCACCGTGCAACTGGTGCCGACCAGCGACCCTGCGGTGCTGGAGCTCTTTGGTGATGTCGACTTCACCGGGGGCAGCGGGCGCTTTGCGGGCGCCGACGGATTTGCGCACTTCACGGGGGGCGGCACCTTCATCTCGGCTGCCACGGCCCTGTCGCGCTTTGACTTCATCGGCGAAGTGCAACTGGTGCCTGAGCCGTCAGGCCTGGCCTTGTTGGGGGCTGCATGGGTGGCCGCGTTCGGGGCTGCGTCGGCCAGGCGGCTAACCGCCCAGGGTTTGGGCAGCAGCGGCTGATCCGTGCCAGGGCACAGCACGGCCGGAGGGGTTTTCGGCTCTGGCATGATTCGTTGTGTAGACAACTACACAACCGAAAAGCCCTATGAGCACCGCTGCCCCCAAACTGTTCGCGGCTGTCCTGGCCTTGCTGGCCTTGCTGGCCGCCGCGCCGGCCCGGGCCGGCGAAGCCCAGGTCGCGGTGGCCGCCAACTTCGCCGGCCCGCTGGCGCGGATTGCCGAAGGCTTCACGGCGGCCAGCGGCCACACGCTGAAGATCTCGGCCGGTGCCACGGGCAAGTTCTATTCGCAGATCCTGGCGGGTGCGCCCTTCGAGGTGCTGATCGCCGCTGACGACGAGACACCGAAGAAGCTCATCAAAGAAGGCCATGCGGTGGCCGGCAGCAACTTCACCTACGCCATCGGCCAGCTGGTGCTGTGGAGCGCGCGGGCCGGCCTGGTGGACGGGCAGGGCGCGGTGCTGGCCACGGGCACCTTTGCGCACCTGGCCATCGCCAACCCCAAGACCGCGCCCTATGGCGCTGCCGCGATGCAGGTGCTGAAGACGCGTGGCCTGGCGGACGCCGTGGCGCCCCGGCTGGTGACGGCCGAGAGCATCGCCCAGGCCTACCAGTTCGTCAGCACCGGCAATGCCGAACTGGGCTTTGTGGCGCTGTCCCAGGTGGCCGTGCCGGGCAAGGCCATCGCGGGCTCGTACTGGCGGGTACCCGCCGGGCTGCATGACGACATCCGCCAGGACGCCGTGCTGTTGAAAATGGGCGAGAAGAACCCGGCCGCCACTGCTCTGCTGGCCTATCTGAAGGGCGCGGCCGCCAGGGACCTCATCAAGTCCTTCGGCTACGCGCTGTGACCTGCTGAATGACCGCAGACGACTGGAGCGCCGTCCGACTGACCGCCCAGCTGGCGGCGCTGGCCACGCTGCTGCTGCTGCTGGCCGGCACGCCGGTGGCTTGGTGGCTGGCGCGCACACGCTCGGTGTTCAAGCCGGTGGTGGCTTCGCTGGTGGCCATGCCGCTGGTGCTGCCGCCTTCGGTGCTGGGCTTCTACCTGCTGCTGCTGATGGGGCCGCAGGGGCCGGTGGGCCAGTTCACGCAGGCCCTGGGTCTGGGCCGGCTGCCCTTCACCTTTGCCGGGCTGGTGGTGGCTTCGGTGCTGTATTCCCTGCCTTTTGTGGTGCAGCCGCTGCAACAGGCTTTTGAGGCCATTCCCGAACGCACGCTGGAAGCCGCCGCCACGCTGCGCGCCGGCCCCTGGGACCGTTTTTTCAGCGTGGCCCTGCCGCTGGCTCGTCCAGGGTTGCTAACGGCCAGCGTGTTGGGCTTTGCGCACACGGTGGGTGAGTTTGGCGTGGTGCTGATGATCGGCGGCAACATCCCTGGCCAGACCCGTGTGCTGTCAGTGGCCATCTACGGCCACGTGGAGGCGCTGGAGTTCGCTGATGCGCACCGGCTGGCGGCCGGCATGGTGGTGTTTGCAATGCTGGTGCTGGTCACGCTCCATGTCGTGAACCGGCCGGTGCGCACGCCGGGTGGGGCCGCACGGTGATTGGCGTGACGCTGCGCTTGCCGCGCGATGGCTTCCTGCTGGACCTGGACCTGACACTGCCCGCGCAAGGCGTCAGCGCCCTGTTCGGCCCGTCGGGTTGCGGCAAGACCACCGTGCTGCGCGCACTGGCCGGCCTGGAACGCGCGGCCGGTCGTGTCGTCCTGGACCACGAGGTCTGGCAGAACGACGCGCAAGGCATCTTCGTGCCCACCCACCAGCGTGCGTTGGGCTACGTCATCCAGGAATCGGCGCTGTTCCCGCATCTGGACGTGCGCCGCAACCTGGACTACGGCCGCCGCCGCATCCCACCCGCCCAACGCCGTATCGAACTGGACCAGGTGGTGGACCTGCTGGGCATAGGCGGCTTGATGGCGCGCCGGCCGGACACACTGTCCGGCGGTGAACGCCAGCGTGTGGCCATCGCCCGCGCGCTGGCCACCAGCCCGCGCCTCTTGCTGATGGACGAACCCCTGGCCGCGCTGGACGCCGCGCGCAAGGCCGAAGTACTGCCCTACCTGGAGCGGCTGCACCGCGAGCTGGCCATTCCCGTCATCTACGTCAGCCATGCCATCGAGGAAGTCGCCCGCCTGGCCCACCACCTGGTGCTGCTGGACGCCGGGCATGTGGTGGCCGCCGGGCCGGTGGCCGACGTGATGGCGAGGCTGGACCTGCCCACCGCGCGTGGCGAAGGCGCCGGTGTGGTGCTGGACGCCGTGGTGGCCGAACACGACAAACCCTGGCAACTGGCCCGGCTGTTGGTGGGCGCGGGCGACTTCAGCGTCTGGGCCCGCGACCAGGGCCTGCCGCTGGGCCACACCGTGCGGGTGCGCCTGCTGGCCCGCGACGTGAGCCTGGCGCGTGCGCCGCAGACCGGCACCAGCATCGGCAACCAGCTGCGTGGCACGGTGGAGGCCATTGCCGACGATGAACATCCCTCGCTGGCCCTGGTGCGCGTGCGCGTCGGCGCCAGCCCGGTGTTGGCGCGGCTGACACGCCGGTCAGCGCATGCGCTGGACCTGCAGCCCGGCATGGCCGTCTGGGCCCAGGTGAAGACGGTTGCCGTTGTCGAGTGAACGCATGAGCAATGGGTCCCTGCTCAGCGTGGAACTGAAGATCGCGGGCCGCCTGGACGCCCGCTTCTTCGCGCTGCTGCAGGCGCTGCACGACACCGGCTCCATCAACCGCGCCGCACGCACCGCAGGCCTCAGCTACAAGGGCGCCTGGCTGCTGCTGGAAGCGGCCTGCAACCTGGCCAACGAGCCGCTGCTGGAAACCGCCACCGGCGGCGTGGGCGGTGGCGGCACACGCCTCACTGCCGCGGCCCTGGGCCTGCTGCAGGCCTGGCAGACCTTGCAGGCCGAACACCGCGACTTCGTCCGGGCGCAGGAAGCGCGCCTGGCCCAACTGCCTGCCCTGCACGGGCTCTTGAGAAGGATGTCCATGAAGACCACCGCACGCAACCAGTTTGCGGGCACCGTCAGCGGCGTGGAGCTGGGGCCCGTGTCGGCCGCGGTGGCCATCACGCTGGCCTCCGGCGCCGAGATCACCGCCACCATGACCAGCACCGCGGCCCGGCGCTTGAAGCTGAAGAAGGGCAAGGAGGCGCTGGTGCTGATCAAGGCCAGCGCCATCGTGCTGGTGACGGACTTTGCAGGCTGGCAGTTGTCGGCGCGCAACCAGCTGGAAGGCACGGTGTCGCGCATCGAGGCCGGTGCCGTGTCGTCGCTGGTGGTGTTGACGCTGCCGGGTGGCGCGGCGCTCACAGCCAGCGTCACCAACGAAGGTGTGGAGGCGCTGGGCTTGACGGTGGGCACGCCGGCCACGGCCGTGTTCAAGGCCTATTCGGTGCTGGTGGCGGCGCAGCCCTGATCAAGCGCCCGCGCGGAGGCTGGCAGGCCCCGCGGCTAAGATGCCCACATGGCCCGAGACCAGTCCCTGATACCAGAGCCCGCAGATCCCGAAACGCCGGTTGCCAAGCCCAAGCTGGACTACCCCTTCGCCGGTCCGCCGGAACGCGGACAGTCCATTGAGGTCGTGCCCGGTGTGCACTGGCTGCGCATGCCGCTGCCCTGGGCGCTGAACCACATCAACCTGTGGGCCATTGATGACGGCGCGGGCTGGGCACTGGTCGACAC
>JANOAM010000459.1:0-2437 GCA_031411215.1 Betaproteobacteria bacterium | reverse complement strand
TGCTGCAGGCCTGGATCGCAGGGCTGCAGGGCGCACCCGGCGCCGCCGTCTTTGCAAGTTCGGTGGTGGCGCGCATGGGTGTGGCCAATCACGAAGCCATCGCTGCAGCCAAGGGCGGCGTCGAAGCCCTGGTGCGCAGCGCCGCGGCCACCTATGCGACGCAGGGCCTGCGCATCAATGCCGTGGCCCCAGGCATGACCGACACCCCCATGACGGCAGGCATGCTGAAGATGCCTGCCATGCGCGAAGGCGCTGCACGGCAATACCCGCTGGGCGGCGTGCAGACGGCCGACCAGGTGGCCGATGTGATGGCTTGGCTCTTGGGCGAAGGCGCAGCTCGCCTGACGGGACAGATACTGGCCGTGGACGGCGGATTCACCACCATACGGCCGCTCGTGAAGTGATCTCGAAAGGGCGGCCGAAGGTTGCGAAGTGACACCCAGGAGTTGCACATGAACGAAGACCCACGCTGCTGCGACAGCGGCACTTGCATCATCGACGCCGAAGGCCGCTGTTGGTGTGGCCAACGGTGGGACGGCCAGAAGATGTGCCACGCCCCGCTGTCACAGCCCGAAGATCCCGAGCATGCCGAAGTGGTTCGGCCGGCCGCTGCCGTTTGGCGCATCAGCGGCTGCGTGGTGGCAGCTGACAGCGGCAAGTCTTCGACCTGATGTCTTGCAAGGCGACGGCCGCGACATGCCAGGCATGACAGGCACAACAGCGCTGGTCTGGTTCAAGCGCGACCTGCGCTTGCGCGACCACGCCCCCCTGGCAGAAGCGATGCACTTCGAAAGCGCGCTCGGCCTGGTGGTGATCGAGCCGCAGTGGCTGGCAAGCCCCGAGTGCGACCCGCGCCACGTCGGCTTCCTGCTCGGCTGCGTGGCCGAGCTGCAGCACGGACTGGCGGAACGTGGACTGCCGCTGCTGGTGCGCACTGGCGCGATGCCGCAGGTGCTGCAGGCGCTGCGGCGCGAGTTCGCTTTCACCCACCTCTTCAGCCACGAAGAAACCGGCCCGGGTTGGAGCTACGCGCGCGATCTGGCCGTGGCCGATTGGTGCCGCAGCCAAGGCGTGAACTGGACCGAATTGCCCCAGACCGGCGTGGTGCGGCGCCTGCGCTCGCGCACCGGGTGGGCCGGGCGATGGGCACAGCGCATGAATGCGCCCGAGGCACCCGAGGCGCCGGCTGACCGCGGCTTCAGCGCGGCGTCAGGTCTGAAAGCATCGGCGCTACCCACCTTGCGCGAGTTGGGCCTGCCCGCCTTGGGCGCAGCGTTGCCACCGGGCGGCGAGAGCGCCGCGTGGGCCACGCTGGAGAGTTTTCTCGACGGTCGCGGGCGCGACTACCGCCGCGCGATGTCCAGCCCGCTCACGGCCACCGAAGGCTGCAGCCGGCTGAGCGCGCACCTGGCCTTCGGCACGATCTCGATGCGCTGCGTGCACCAGGCCACCGAATCGCGCATCGCGGCCACCGCCGACCGCCATCTGGCCTACGCCTTGCGCGGCTTCGCCAGCAGGCTGCGCTGGCACTGCCACTTCATGCAAAAGCTTGAAGACGAACCGGCCATCGAGTGGCGCAACGTCGCGCGCACGGGCGACGGGCTGCGGCCCGGGGATGGTGTCCACGAGAGCCCGATCGATGCCGAGCGACTTCAGGCGTGGTGCGAAGGCCGCACCGGCTACCCGATGGTCGACGCCTGCATGCGGCAGCTGCGCGCCACGGGCTGGCTGAATTTCCGTATGCGCGCGATGCTGGTCAGCTTTGCGGCGTACCACCTGTGGCTGCACTGGCGCGAGCCGGGGCTGTTTCTGGCGCGCCAGTTCCTCGATTTCGAGCCCGGCATCCACTGGAGCCAGATGCAGATGCAGTCGGGCACCACCGGCATCAACACACTGCGCATTTACTCGCCAGCCAAGCAGGCGCACGACCACGATCCGCAGGGCCTTTACATCCGGCAGTGGGTGCCGGAGATCGGCACCGCAGCGTATCCGCCCCCGATCGTTGATGAACGCACGGCGGTGGCTGCAGCGAAAGACAAGTTGTATGGCCTGCGACGAACGGGCGAGGCGCACGCGGAGGCCGAGGCCATCCAGCACAAACACGGCTCACGAAAAAGTGGCTTGCCAACTACGGCCGCCACCAAGCGCCGGACTCGCGTCGCGCCAGATAGTCAGGGCCAGTTGTTCTAGCCGGCCGAGCTTGTAGCGTCCAACCATGTCAAGGTCATCATGAACCTGTTCAACAAACTCCCCGGCTTCGTGATATCGGCGCCGGTGTTGGAGCATCTCATCTGGCGGCGCCTGCCGGCCATCCTGTTGTGGGGCACGCTGCTGCCGCTGGTGCTTGCAGGAGTAAACCGCGTGCTGGCGCCAGCCGCTCCAGAGCTTGGCGCCAGCGACGGCGCGCTGCTGTTGTTGGACTACACGATGTTCGGTG
>JANOAM010000458.1:0-2724 GCA_031411215.1 Betaproteobacteria bacterium | reverse complement strand
GGCCGCCTGCATTTCCTGCGGCTTGTCCTTGTAGCGCTCCTTCAGTTCATTGACCTTGGGCGCCACGGCCTTCATCTTGCCCATGCTGCGGTAAGCACTTGCGTTGAGCCAGTAGAAGGCGATCTTCAGCAGCACCACCAGGGCCACGATGGCCCAGCCCCAGTTGCCCAGGAAGCCGTGCAGCTGCGTCAGCAGCCAGAACAGCGGCTTGGACAGCACCGTGAGCCAGCCGTAGTCCTTGACCAGCTCCAGCCCCGGGGCCAGCGCCTCCAGCTTGTACTCTTCCTGCGGGCCGGCAAACAGCAGCGCCTCGTGCGCCTTGGTCGCGCCCGGGGCCACGTCGCCCAGCGGCAGCACCATGGTCACGTTGAACAGGTTGTCCGACACCTTGGTGCTGCTGAACTGGCGCGGACCCGGCGCGTTGACCAGCCAAGCCGACGCGAAGTAGTGCTGCACCATGGCCACCCAGCCGTCGTTGCCCGACTTCTCGAAGCTGGTGCTGCCCTTGGCGATGTCCTTGAAGTCGACCTTCTGGAACTTCTTGGTGTCGGTGTAGACCGCCGGGCCGGTAAAGGTGAAATAGAAGCTGCTCTCGCCTTCGGGCGGGTTGCCGTCGCGCGCCAGCTGCAGGTACAGCTGCGGCGACAGGGCGGTGGCGCCGCCGTTGATGACTTCGTGCTTGACGGTCATCGTGTAGTCGCCACGCTTGAGCGTGTAGGTCTTGGCCAGCTGCACGCCGTCCACCACCGGGCTTTCAAAGCGGATGCTGATGTCGGCGGCGCCGTCGGCCAGCGTGCGAACGCCCGGCACCAGGTTCATCAACGTGAAGTGGTTGGGCAGGGTCACACCCGCCTGGCCGGTGACCAGGCCCGTCTGCGCGGCGTAGAAACGCTTGGCGCTCTGGTCCATCAGCAGCACGTTCTGGCTGGCGTCCACGTGGTCGCGGAAACCCAGCAGTTCCAGCTTCACCAGGGACCCGCCCTGCGTGTCAAAGGTCGCCTTGACACGGTCTGTGGTGACGGTGACCTGCTCGCCCTTGGGCGCAGCGGCAACCACGCCCCCCGCTGTAGCTGCCGGTGCGCTGGCCGGTACGGCGCCGGGCACGGCCGCCATGACAGCGGGCGCGGGCAGGGCGGTCGAAGCCGGCGGCACCAACCCGGCCGCCGCTACGGCCGGGGGCTTGACCCCGAAGAAGCCCGGTTGCCCGTTGTGTTTGTTCCAGGCGTCCCAGAGCAGGACGAGCGACATCGTGAAGACCACCCAGAGGATGGTGCGGCGCATATCGGTCATGGCAGTAGCCGGGTGAAAAGCCCAGCGGCAGGATTCGTGGCAGTTTCAGGGACGGGGTCGTGCCCGCCCTGGCAATAGGGGTGGCAGCGCAGCAGGCGCCGGCCCGTCAGCAGCGAGCCCTTGAACGCGCCGTGGCGTTCCAGGGCCACCAAGGCGTAGGCAGAGCAGCTGGGCTCGAAGCGGCAGGCATTGCCTATCCAGGCCTTCAGGAACAGGCGGTAGCCCTGTACCAGCGCGATCAGCGCGCGCGCGGGCAGGTCCTTCAGTGCCGGCAGGCCCATGGCTCAGGCCACCGTGGCCACGCGGGCCAGCAGGGTGTCGATCTCGGCGCGCGCGGCCGCAGCCAGGGCGCCGGAACGCGCCGACACAAACTGCGCAGGCGCAAAACCGCCCACCAGCCGCAGCATCCACAGGCCGCGCGGCAGCACAGGTTCGTGGCGGCTGAAGGCGTCGCGGATCTGCCGCTTGATCAGGTTGCGTGTGACAGCCCGCTTGGCGTGGCGCTTGGGCACCGCACAGGCAAACCAGACCGCCTGCGGCAAGTCATCCACAGCTTGCACCGCAAGTTGTCCCAGCTCTGTGGATAACTCTGGCGCTGGCTGCTTGGAACGGGGCTTGGCGGGCGCAGAAGGCCCGGCGTTGACATGGTGAAGCGCGAAGTGAGCACTCCGCGTCCGTGAACGCGTGCTGAGCAGCCGTTCAAAGTCGGCCTTGTGCACAAGGCGGCCGAGCATGGGCTTGGGCAGGGGATCTACCGCGGCTGGCTTGAGAGGCCAGTCCAGGCAAGCAGGGGCCAGAGGCTGGTTCAGCCTCAGACGGCCAGGCGCTTGCGGCCCTTGGCGCGGCGGGCATTGAGCACCGCGCGGCCACCGCGTGTCTTCATGCGCACGAGGAAACCGTGGGTGCGGGCGCGGCGGATCTTGGAAGGTTGGTAGGTGCGCTTCATGGCTGGCCTGCTCTTGCTGGTGAAATCTTGCTTGTGAAAGGGACGTGCGGCCGAACCCAACCCTGCGTGCGTGCACAGCAGGCCCCTGCGGCCAGGGTTGACGATGGGGATCGGCTGGGAGAATTCACCCGGACTCAGCGCCTGCGTTGCCTGAAGTTGCCAAGACAGCAGCAACCCGCAGCAACCGGCGAATCCGGGAAACCCACGATTACATCAAAAATGACCTTTCCGGTCAAACACTTGCACCAGAAACCGCAGATCGTGGCTGGGCCACCAAGTTCTGCCCAGGGGCTTGACTGGCGCTTCGATAGTGTGGATAACTGCGTTCCGCCGAGCACGAGGGGATCTATTTCGGCGGCTCCAACAAGAAGATGTCCACAATGAGCCTTGACCTTTGGCAGCGCGGCTGCGAACGCCTTGCTGCCGAACTGCCCACACAGCAGTTCAACACCTGGATCCGCCCGCTGGCCGCCACCATCACCCCGGCC
>JANOAM010000457.1:0-2685 GCA_031411215.1 Betaproteobacteria bacterium | reverse complement strand
GGCGCTCGGCAAAGAAAAAGCCACCGCAATGCGGTGGCATTGGAATGTTTGCGGAGTGGAAGGGGCTAGAACCCGCGACCCCCGGCGTGACAGGCCGGTATTCTAACCAACTGAACTACCACTCCGTGCGGCTTTGGCGCTGCTTGCGCAGTGCCCAAGTGCCTCATCGACTTGTCTGACTTGGCGTCCCCTAGGGGATTCGAACCCCTGTAGCCACCGTGAAAGGGTGGTGTCCTAGGCCTCTAGACGAAGGGGACTTGTCCTTCATGTCCCTTGAACAGCGCTTGATTGGTGGAGGTAAGCGGGATCGAACCGCTGACCTCTTGCATGCCATGCAAGCGCTCTCCCAGCTGAGCTATACCCCCGTGGAATCTTCAGGTTGCCCCGTTGATTTGACACTGTTCTCAACGCTGTTCAAGCGAGCCCATGAGTATACACAAAGCTTCAGACGTGCTGCAAGCGCGTGAGCACGGCTTCGCGGGTGAACAAGGCCAACACGGCGTCGATGGACGGTGTCTGAGCCCGCCCGCACACCAGCACCCGAACGGCCGGGGCCAGTTGACCCATCTTCACCTGGTGCACGGCCAATGCCTCTTTCATCGCGGCGGCGATGCTGGCCTTGTCCCAGGCCACGCTGGTCAGTCGCTCACGCAGGCCGCGAAGGGCCGGTTTGATGGCTTCAGTGACGTGCTGGGCCAGCTCTTCGTCCTTCGGTTGCACGGCCACAAACAACATCTCGGTCCAGTCGGCCAGTTCCACCACCGTGCTGCAGCGGTCCTTGAAAAGCGCAGCGGATTGGGCGAGCCGGTCCAGATCCTGCGCCTGCAAGCCACGTGAAACCAGCTGCTGCTGCACCAGGGCCGCCAGGCGCTCGTCAGCCGCCTGCTTGATGTAGTGCGCGTTGACCCAGGACAGCTTGGCCGGGTCCCACTGCGCCGGGCTCCTGGCCAGGTGGCTGCCGTCGAACCACTGCACCATCTGGTCCAGCGTGAACAGTTCTTCGTCGCCATGGCTCCAGCCCAGGCGCGCCAGGTAGTTGAGCATGGCCTCGGGCAGGTAGCCCGCGTCCTTGTAGGCCGTGACGCTGACCGCGCCACGGCGCTTGCTGAGCTTCAGGCCGTCGTCGCCCAGGATGATGGGACAGTGGCCGTAGTGCGGCAGCGCGCCACCGAATTCACCCGAGAGCGCGTTGAAGATGTTGATCTGCCAGGGCGTGTTGTTGATGTGCTCGTCGCCGCGGAAGACATGCGTGATGCGCATGTCCAGGTCGTCCACGACCACCGCGAAGTTGTAGGTGGGCACACCGTCGGGTCGCAGGATGATGAGGTCGTCGATCTCTTCGTTGCGGATGCTGATGCTGCCTTTGACCAGGTCGTCCCAACTGACGACACCATCCACCGGGTTGGCAAAGCGCACCACCGGCTTCACGCCTTCCGGCGCGGGCGGCAACAGCTTGCCGGGCTCCGGCCGCCAGCGGCGGTCGTACAACGTCTTCTCGCCGCGTGCGCGCTGTGCTTCGCGCATGGCGTCCAGTTCTTCCGGCGTGGCGTAGCAGCGGTAGGCTGTGCCGGCGGCAATCATCCGTTCGACCACCGCGTGGTAGCGCGCCAGTCGCTGCATCTGGTAGATGGGGCCTTCATCGTGCTGCAGGCCCAGCCACTGCATGCTCTCAAGAATCTGCTCGACGGAGTCCTGCGTGGACCGTGACACATCGGTGTCCTCGATGCGCAGGACGAATTCACCGCCAAAGTGGCGCGCATAGGCCCAGGAAAACAGCGCGGTGCGGGCGGTACCCAGGTGCAGGAAGCCCGTGGGCGACGGGGCGATGCGGGTGCGGATCTTCTGTGGTGATGTCATGCGAGCAGAGCCAGGCCGCGTGCGAGATCGGCCTTGATGTCTTCGACGTCTTCCAGGCCCACGGCCACGCGCAGCATGCCTTGTGTGATGCCTGCGGCCTGGCGCTGTTCTTCACTCAAGCGGCCGTGGGACGTGGTGGACGGGTGGGTGATGGTGGTCTTGGTGTCGCCCAGGTTGGACGTTACGGAGCAAATGCGCGTGGCGTCCGACACCGCCCAGGCGCTTTCGCGGCCGCCCTTGGCCACGAAGGACAGCACCGCGCCGCCCAGGCCACGCTGCTGCTTCATCGCCAGCGCATGTTGCGGGTGAGAAACCAGGCCCGGGTAGTACACCCGCTCCACCGCAGGCTGCGTTTCCAGCCACTGCGCCAGCTTCAGCGCACGCGCGCTTTGCGCTTCCATGCGGATGGTCAATGTCTCCATGCCCTTGAGCACGACCCAGGCGTTGAAGGGCGACAGGCTCAGGCCTGCGCTGCGCATGACCGGCACGAACTTGCTGTTGATCAGCTCGTCGGGCGCGCACAGCGCACCGGCGATGACACGGCCCTGCCCATCGAGGTACTTGGTGCCGCTGTGCATCACGATGTCAGCGCCCAGTTCCACCGGCCGCTGCAGCGCCGGGCTGCAGAAGCAGTTGTCCACGGCCAGCAGTGCGCCTGCTGCGTGCGCGATGTCGGCCAGCGCGCGGATGTCGCAGACCTCGGTCAGCGGGTTGGTGGGGCTTTCCGCAAACAGCAGCTTGGTGTTCGGCTGCACCGCAGCCTGCCACGCGGCCACATCGCTCTGCGGCACAAACGAACTCTGCACGCCGAACTTGGCGAAGTCCTGG
>JANOAM010000456.1:0-4051 GCA_031411215.1 Betaproteobacteria bacterium | reverse complement strand
TAGGTCCACAATGTATATCCTTTTATGTTTATACATGCTACTCGCTGAGCGTCGGATGTCAAGAGGTTGCGCCCAGACAGATCCCAGAAGCCGCCTTGAGCCCAAGGCCGTGAGTTGGCGAAGCCTGTCGATCAGGCGCGTTCCGATGGCCGCAACGGACGGCCGCTGGCTCGCTGGACCTCCTGACTGCTGCCGTCGACGAACGGCAGGAGATGGCCGGGACCGACGAAAGCGAACGTCAGGTTCGAGGGATCGCCGTTGCGGCTGACCGCTTCAGGGTGACGAACTCATGCAACTGGTCGGCGCGAGTCGACCCATCAGCAGCATTCGCGGCCCTGAACTCGTCGCCCAGAAGCTGCCGTTCGTATACGCGCCGGGGCCTCCGACCGAGGTCGCGCAAATGCGGGCATTCACAGGTAGCCAGCACTCCGAGCGATTGGGGCGCAGCCCACGGCTTGAGACCGTGCGGGCTCACCAGTTCGGGAGCCTCGCGTATCCTCCATGCCGCTGGCCTGTGACCAGCCGGCCGGGTACCGCAGCTTCCGTGTGGGCCTTTTCGGGCTGGACAAGCTGAAGAACATGGACCGCACGGTGATGAATTTCGAGCGTGCGCTGAACGCGCTGGTCTGAAGTCGCTCTAGGGCGCCAGCCGCTCCCAGCACCACTGGGCCGCCGCCAGCAGGCGGTGATCTGCACCCGCGCGGCCCACCAGCTGCAGACCCACGGGCAGGCCGTTGCGACCCTGCGCAAACGGCAGGTGCACACAAGGCAGACCCAGCAGCGTCCAGCCGCGACAGAACAGCGGGTCGCCGGTGGCGTGGTGGCCCGCCGGGGCCTCACCCGTGGTGCTGGGCGCCAGCAGCACGTCAAAGGTGTCGAACCAGCGGTCGGCGAGCTGACGCGCCGCGAAGGTGCTGGCCAGGTCTGCCGCATGCTGTTCACCGTCGACGCGCATGCCTTCGTCGAAGAGCGTGTTCAGGCGCTCGCTGATTCGCACGCGGTGCTGCACCCGTTCATGGCTGAGCGCGCGGGCCATCTCGTGGGCCATCACGCGTTTCTGCAGCGCCACCAGGTCGGGCAGGACCGCAGGCCAGGCGGCGTCGCGCAGGCTGGCGGCCTGGGGTGCGAGCAACTGCACGGCCAAGGCCCAGGCGGCCTGCACGTCCGCGTCGGCCTGCGGCCAGTCGGGCGTGCGGCACAGGCCGATGCGTGGTGCCGGCGCTGCGAGGTCGCCGGCCAGCTCAGCGGCCAGGCGCGGGTCGCCGGTCAACACGCTGCCCAGCAGCGCCACGTCGCGCACGCTGCGGCCCATCGCGCCGATGGTGTCCAGCGTGTCCGACAAACTCTTCACACCGGCGCGCGGCACCCGCCCGTGCGTAGGCTTGTAGCCGACGATGCCGCAATAGGCCGCCGGGCGGATGATGGACGCGGCCGTCTGCGTGGCCAGTGCCAGCGGCAGCATGAAGTCGGCCACCGCCGCGGCCGAGCCACTGGACGATCCACCGGGCGTGTGGCCCAGGTTCTTCGGGTTGCGCGTGGCGCCGGGGTGGAAGTAGGCGAACTCGGTGCTCACCGTCTTGCCCGGCAGCAGCGCGCCGGCCTCAAGGCTCAGCGCCACTGCCGCGGCGTCGGCTGCGGGGCGGTGGCCGGCGTAGATGGCCGAGCCGTAGCCGGTGGGCAGGCCGGCGGTGTCGAAGAGGTCTTTCACGCCCAGCGGCAGGCCGTGCAGCGGGCCGCGCCAGGGGCCGGCGTCCAGCCCGCGGGCCTGGGCCAGCGCGGCGTCGGCGTCCAGGTGCACGAAGGCCTGCACGTCGGCGTCGCGTTCGGCGATGCGGTCGAGGCAAGCGCGCATCAGGCTCACGGCACTGAGTTCGCGGCTGGCGAGCAGGCGCGCGGCCTGCCACGCGGGCAACTGGTTGGGTGTCATGCCGTTTGTGGTCGTGGTCGTGGTCGTGGTCGTGGTCGTGGTCGTGGTTGCGGCTGCGCCTGGGGTTGTGCGCACCAGTCGGTGATGAGGTCCTCAAACAGCGCCACCGCTTCGGTGATGCGGTGCAGGTGGCAGAACTCGTCGGTCTGGTGCGCCAGCTGCGGCTCGCCCGGGCCGAGGATCAGCACCGGCGGCATGCCCAGTGGCAGCCGCAGCGCGGCCGCGTCGGTGAAGTAGGACACCGTGCGCGGCAGCGGCATCGCGCCCTGGCGCGCCGCGCAGAGCGCAAACACGCGCTGCATCCACGGGTCCTCGGGCGGGGTGTAGACGCTGGCCACATCCAGCAGCGCGCTGAGCTGGATCTGCGGCCCCAGTGCCGTGCACAGGCATTGCAGCACACGCGCGTGGTCTTGGCCGGCCACGCTGCGGATGTCGATGCCCAGCTCGGCCGCGTCGGGCACCGAGTTGATGTTCAAGCCGCCGCGGGCGGTGCCCACGTTCAGCGTCGGCGCGCCCATCAAGGCGTGCGGCGGTGTCTCGAACTCGAAATGTTCCAGCGCCAGCGCGGCGCGCGCCATCTTGTAGACGGCGTTGTCGCCCTGCTCGGGCATCGAGCCGTGCGCGGTGGTGCCGGTGGCCAGCGCGCGCAGCCAGAACGCGCCCTTGTGGCCGATGAGCGGCGCGTTGGCCGTGGGCTCGGCCACCACCAGCGCGCCTGCGCGACCCAGCAGCGTCGCAGCGCGGGGGTCGCGCACCATCGCGAAGGCGCCTTCGCAGCCGGTTTCTTCGCCGGCGGTGAAGATGAGACTCAGGCCCGGGCCGTCGCGCAGCCGGTCGGCCTGCGCGATGGCGGCACAGGCCAGCGCAGCGACACCGCTCTTCATGTCGCTGCTGCCACGGCCGTAAAGGCGGCCGTCGGCGATGGCGGCACCGAATGGGTCGTGCTGCCACGCCGCGCTGCCCAGCGGCACCACGTCGACATGGCCGGTGAAGGCCAGCGGCAAGCGTGTGTCGTGCGCAGAACGGCCGCCGATGCGTGCCACCAGGCTGCTGCGCCGCGGCGCGAAGTCGTGCACCTGGCAGACGAAGCCGGCGGCCGAGAGCAGGTCGGCCAGCGGCGCGATGCAGCCGTCTTCATGCCCCGGCGGGTTCACGGTGTCCACGCGAACGAGTTGCTGTGTCAGGGCGATCGGATCGATCATCTTCGGGTTCATGGGCAGCCCTTTCAGCCAAAGTACGCCGCGCGCACTTCTTCGTTCGCAGCCAAGGCCTGCGCCGTGCCGCCGGCCACCAGCCGGCCCTGGCTGAGCACGTAGCCGTGGTGGGCGATGGCCAGCGTCTGGCGCACGTTTTGTTCCACCAGCAGCACGGTGATGCCGAGCTTGTTGATGTCGCCGATGATGCGGAAGTTCTCCTTCACGTACAGCGGGCTCAGGCCCAGTGAAGGCTCGTCGATGATCAAGAGCCGCGGCTGTGCCATCAGGCCGCGACCGATGCTGACCATGGCCTGCTCACCGCCGCTCATCGTGCCGGCCAGCTGCGTGCGGCGTTCCTTCAAACGCGGGAACAGCGTGTAGGCCTGTTCGATGCGCCGCGCCACTTCGGCGGCGTCGTCGATCTGGTAAGCACCCACGTGCAGGTTCTCTTCCACCGTCATCTTCGGGAAGACCTTGCGGCCTTCCGGTATGCAGGCGATGCCCCGCGCGATGACGCGGTGCGTGGGCAGGCCGTGGATGGCCTGGCCGTCGAAGCGGATGGCGCCCGTGTGCGGCGGTGTCAGGCCGAGGCTGGCGCGGATCAGCGTGCTCTTGCCCGCGCCGTTGGCGCCCAGGATGCAGGTGATGCTGCCCGGTGCCACGGTGAGCGATATGCCCTGCAGCACGTCCACGCGGTCGTAGGCGGCGCGGATGCCGTCGACTTCGAGCAAGGGTGCTGCCGTCGTCATGCCGCCGCCTCGGCGTCCTGCCCCAGATACGCCACCTGCACCTCGGGGTGGCGCGTGATCTCGTCGAAGCTGCCCTCGGCGATCTTCTTGCCGTAGTTCAGCACCACGCAGCGCTCGGTGATGCGCTGGATCACGCCCATCTCGTGTTCGATGATGACCACCGTGAAGGGGCTGAGGCG
>JANOAM010000455.1:0-3150 GCA_031411215.1 Betaproteobacteria bacterium | reverse complement strand
GGCCAGCCAAGCGGCCAGCCAAGCGGCCAGCCAAGCAAAAAGGCCCGTGCAGCGGCATGACTCGCTGCACGGGCCCCGCGGTCAAGCGCGGACGGTCAAGCTCAGAACGCCGTGCGGATGCCCGACTGCAGCACGCGCTTCTGGCTGATGTAGTCCTTCAGCGTGCCCGTGGCCTGGTAGACGCCGGCGTACAGGAAGGTGGACTTGGACAAGGCGTAGCGGCCACTGAAGGCCATCTTGCCCAGGTCGCTGCTGCCACCATTGGTGCCCTGGTAGTCCATCTTGACGTAGTTGACGCCCAGCGTGAGCGCATTGCTCACAGGGATCTCGCCGCCAATGGTCAGGCCGTTGATGTTCTTGATGGTGAAGCTGGACGGGCCAGTCAGCAGCAGGTTGGACACGCCCACGGCGGCGCCGTTGCCGCTGCCGGTGGCCAGGTCGCTGTTGCGCTGCAGGCCGGCTTCCAGCTTGAAGAAGCCGAAGTTGTAGTTGAAGGACGCCGACAGCGACTTGTTGGTGGTGGCGCCCGTGCTGCGGTTCTTGCCAAATTCGTAAGTCGCGCCAACGAACATCGGGCCGGCAGCGTACTGGGCGCGCATGCCGGTGAAGCGGTCGAACACACCTTCACCCGGTGCGATTTGCGCCGCCAGTTGCACGCCGCCAAAGCTGGGTGTCTGGTACTGCACGACGTTGTCGGCGCGCGGCGCGTTCAGGAACAGGGGCAGGTTGCGGCCCATGTTGGTGACGGACGTGGTGGGGTTGTTCACCAGCGCATTGCTGAAGGGGTTGCCCTGGCCGACCAGCGAGTCGCTCAGGATGTACTGGCGGCCCATGCGCAATTCACCGGCGCCGGTGCTGCTCACGAACAGGAAGGCCTGGCGGCCCCAGCCGCGACTGCCCTGGCCCAGCGCGCCAGTGTCGGCAATGACGCCTTGTTCAATGTTGAAGCCGGCCCGCAGGCCACCACCCAGGTCTTCCGTGCCGCGGAAGCCCAGGCGTGAACCGTTCAGGCCATTGGTGGTGCCGTCGTTCATGACACGCAAGGTGCCGGCGTTGGCTACGCTGCCCGACGAGTATTGCGTGACGTTCAGGTCGACGAGCACGTACGTGGTCACGCTGGACTGCGCAAACGCGCTGCTGGACAGGGCCGCGCAGGCGGCTGCGATGGCAAGTTTCTTCATCGGGTGTCTCCGTGTGTAGGGGGGATCAAGGGAGGCGGTCGGAGGCCTGCGCTTCACCTTGGATCAGACCGGACCTTAGAGAAGGGCTTGATGGGCAGCAAGGCCGGCAAGGCCGAAGTGCGCGCTAATCGCGCAGCTTGTGCGCTGCGCGAACGTTTTGGGGGTTTGTACCGAACGGTTAAAAGCCCGACCAGTGGCGCGCTGACGACAGCCCTGGGCCAGACGGCGGTTGAGCTGGAGACGATTTTGGTGGCGCGGTGCCCGACGCGCCCAAGCACAGCAGGGCGATCACCACGAAGGTTATGTCAACCAGGCGGCGGGGCCCGGGGGATGTCAGCGCGGGGAGTGTTGACCCGGGCTCGACGGCAGCAACAAGCTCCCCGGCGTATCGCCAAGGTTGGCGCCAAGGCCCGTGCCAAGGCCAGTGGCAAGCCCGGCGGACAGTTGCACGCGCACGCTGAGGCCGCCGCCTGGGCGGTTGCGCAGACTCAGTTCTCCGCCCATGCGCTGCAACAACTGGCTGGCGATGAACAGGCTCAGCCCGGTGCCGCCAGAAGCCGGGTTGCGCGAACCTTCCACACGCACGAAGGGTTGCAGCACCTGGGCCAGCTGTTCTTCCGGAATGCCAGGGCCGCGGCCTTCCACGGCCAGCCACACGGTGCCGGGTTCGTGGCCCACGGTGACGGTGGCCGCGCCGGCATAGCGCTGCGCGTTGTCCAGCAGGTTGCCCAGCACACGGCGCAGGCTGGCGGGGTCGACCAGTGCCGGCGGCGCGCTGCCGGACATGCTGACCGCGGCGCCCAGTTCGGCGCGGTCGTCCACCAGGGCCTGCACCAACGAAGTTATGTCGGTGCGCTGCAGCGCAGGCGGTGGGCCTTCACTGCCACGGAAGACTTCCAGCACGGTGTCTCGGCGTGCGCAGGTCGTGCGAGATGGCGGCGATCATCAGCCCGCGCGCGCGGAACAGGTCCTGGATCTGCTGCGACATGCGGTTGAACACGGTGGCCGTGGCCTGCACTTCGCGGGTGCCCGCGGGCCACGCGGTCGAACTTCCAGCTGGCGAAGTGCAGCAGCCGGGCGTCGGCGGACATCTCGCGCCCCTCGAAAGTGCCGCGGCTGCCACGGCGCAGGATGGCCTGCAGCCGGGCCACCAGTTCACGCGGCTCGAAGGGTTTGGGCAGGTAGTCGTCGGCGCCCAGCTCCAGGCCCACGACGCGGCTGGCGGTGTCGCCGCGTACGGTCAACATCAGCACGGGCAGGTGGCGGTGTTCCGGGTGCTGGCGCAGCCAGCGCAGCAGGGCCAGGCCGTCTTCGCCGGGCAGCATGACGTCCAGCACCATCACGTCCACGGGTGCCGCGGACAGCTGGCGGCGCATGGCTGCGCCGTCGGCCGCACCGCGGGTTTCGAAGCCGAAGCTCTGCAGGTAGTGGGTCACGGCGTCGCGGATCTCCGCGTCGTCATCGACCACCAGGCAACGCGTCATCGCGTCCGTCTCCTCATGCGGCGATCCCCACCTGCAGCCGCGCCGTGAAGCCATTCGTGATGTCGCCGGTCATGGTGGCCAACTGCGTGGTGACGCCGTCGGAGAACACGTTGTCGGTGGCAAAGGTGATGGCAGCCAGGTTGGCCACGCTCGCGCTGTACGTAGCGCTGTAAGCACTGCTGCCACTGTAGACGCTGCTGCAGGTGTCGCGCGGCAGGGCGATCTGGCTGGTGCGCAGCTTGTTGCTGTACTGCGTGGCTGCGCTGCTGCTGCGGTAGACCTCGAAGTGGATGTGCGGCATGCGGCCAGCATAGCAGCCGGGGAAGATGGTCTGGAAGGTGGCGGTGCCGTCCGTGGCGGTGGGCTGCACACCGCGCAGGTAGTTTTCACCGGTGACGCCGCTGCTGTACATGGAATAGCGACCCAGCGCGTCGCAGTGCCACAGGTAGATGGCGTAGCCGGACAGGTCGGCGCAGCTGCCGTTG
>JANOAM010000454.1:0-1809 GCA_031411215.1 Betaproteobacteria bacterium | reverse complement strand
GAACACCGGGTCGGCCTTGCGGTTGCGGGCCAGCGCGGGCAGCACGGCGTAGTGGACGTCGATGCGCTTGCCGCCCGGTTCGGCCGGGTTCAGCGGCCGGCTCAGCACGCCGCACAGCGCGTCGTGCTCCACGCCTTTCACACGGCAGGGTTTGAGGCCCGGGCGCGATTCGGCGGCGGTCGCGCTGGTCATGCCGCTGGCCAGCGCCACCAGCGCGGCGGCCAGCGCGGGAATGAGAAGGGGGATCTGCATGGCGCCGATTCTGCGGCGCCCGGTCCACGCGCCGCGGCGGCTTGTGGCGAACGGCAAGTCCGGCGGATGAATGGTGGGATAGAAGGGGCGTCAGGCCAGCATACGCTGCACGTCGCCGCTGGCCAGCAGCCGGCCCAGGTCGTCCGCACCGCCCACCAGCACGCCCTTGACGAAGACCATGGGGAAGGTCGGCCAGCCGGTCCACATCTTCAGCGCGTTGCGGCGGCGCCAGTCACTCACATAGCTGCCGTATTCCAGGTAGTGGTAGGGGATATCGGCCTGGTCCAGCAGCTTGCGTGCCTTGCGCGGGAAGGGGTTCAGCCCCATGCCCACCACCACCACAGGGTGCGCGTCCACGGCGTCCTGCACCTCGCGCACGATGTCGTCCTGGTGCCCGGTGATCTTGCTGCGCACAGCAGGGTGGATGCGGGACTCGTCGAGCACATGGCGGGGCATGCTGGCCTCCTCGTTTGTTCTTGGATGCGTGTAGCGAACGGCCCGCAGTATCGGCCAAAGGCGTGGCGGCCCAGAATCACACTTGCCTCCCGGAAAAAATTGCACCCTCCTATGGCCGAACTCGGACCCTCCCCCTTGGCATCCGGCAACGAGCTGCCGGTGGACGATGCACGCGCCGCCATGCTCAAGTTGCTGCGGCCCGTCGAAGGCACGCAGGTCCTGCCGCTCACGCTGGCGCTGGGGCGCGTGCTGGCGGCGGATGTGGTCTCGCCAATCGCCGTGCCGGCCCATGACAACTCCGCCATGGACGGCTATGCGCTGCACGGTGCCGACCTGCTGGCCGATGCAGCCACCCTGCTGCAGGCCGAAGCCGCCACCGTGTTTGCCGGTGCGCCCTATGGCGGCAAGGTGCCACGCGGCGGCTGCGTGCGCATCATGACCGGTGCGGTCATGCCGGAAGGGCTGGACACGGTCGTGCCCATTGAGCTTTGCCAGGTCGATGGCACGCAGGTCAGCCTGAAGCCTGGCGTGCTGCGCACCGGCGAAAACCGTCGCAAGCGCGGCGAAGACCTGGCCGAGGGCGGGCTGGCCCTGGCCGCCGGCCGTGTGCTGCGGCCGGCCGACCTGGGCCTGATCGCGTCATTGGGCCTGGCCACCGTCACCGTGCGCCGCCGGCTCAAGGTCGCGCTCTTTTCCACTGGCGACGAACTGCGCAACGCCGGCGAGCCGCTGGGCCCAGGCCAGATCTACGACAGCAACCGATACAGCCTGCTGGGCGCCCTGCAACGCCTGGGCGTGGAGGTGCTGGACCTGGGTCTGGTGCCCGACGACCCGGTGTTGTTGCGCACGGCCAGAGACCGCGCCAACGCCGAAGCCGACGCCGTCATCACCAGCGGCGGCGTCAGCATGGGCGACGCCGACTACACGCGCGACCTGCTGGCCGCACGCGGCCAAGTCGCCTTCTGGAAAGTCGCCATGCGACCGGGCCGGCCCTTCGCATTTGGCCCGCTGCACGGGGCGGGTGGCAAGACGGCCTACCTCTTTGCATTGCCGGGCAACCCGGTGGCCGCGCTGGTGACCTTCTATGCCTTTGCGCGCGAA
>JANOAM010000453.1:0-2207 GCA_031411215.1 Betaproteobacteria bacterium | reverse complement strand
ACCCGTTCTGAAGCACGACCCAGTTCTGTTCCAGCCTGCCGCTGACCTGCTTGAAGTCGAGCTTCTCGTAAAAGGCCTTGGAGGCCTTGATGTCCTTGACGGTGAGGCTGACGGAGAAGTTGCCGAGTTCCATGGCTTTCGCCTCCGCGGCGCGGGTGGGTGGGGCCCTGGTCACCGCGGCGATCGCGACCACGGCCAAGGCGCCGGCCAGTATGAGCTTGAGCTTTATTGCCTTCATGCGAAGTCTCCTGCGAGCGAGCGTTGAGTGGTGGTGTGGCGACCCCGGTTCGCCGGGACTCAACGATGCCCGAGAACGGCCGCCAGGAAGCAAGCTTGCATGCGCCATGGCGCAACGGCAACAGGCGGCCGGGTGTCAGAGATTCAGGGCGGGTGCCGTCGCGGCGTCTGCCACACGCGCATCTTCAACTCCTCCTCCGGAAGACACGCCTAAGCCGCGTTGCAGCATCTGCTGGCGTTGCTCTCGGCGAGGCCGAGCAGGCCTGTGTGGCCCGGCAGTGCCGATGCGGGTTGGTCCATGATCTGATCCCGGCAAGAATGGGGCATGACCCACGCGCCCGATCCTCGACAAAGCCTGCAGGATGCGATCCAGGCGCTGGAGTCCCAGCGCGCCCTGTTGGGCGAAGCGGTCGTTGACGCCGCGCTGGGCCCGTTGCGAGAAAGGCTCGCAGCCCTGCGGCCGGCTGCGGCGGCGCAGCGCCAGCTGCGCCAGGTCAGCGTGCTGTTCCTGGACATCGTGGGCTCGACCCGCATGACGCAGCAGCTGGACCCCGAAGAAGTGCAGCAGGTGATGGACGGCGCCCTGGCCTCCTTCACCTCCGTGGTCCGGCAACACGCTGGCGAGGTGCTGCAATATGCCGGCGACAGCCTGCTGGCAGCCTTTGGTGCCGACGGCGCGCGCGAGGACGACGCCGAACGTGCCGTGCGTGCCGGCCTGGCGTTGCTGCTGCAAGCGCTGCATTGGGGCCGCCTGGTGCAACAACAGCACGGCCTCCAGGGCTTCAATGCCCGCGTGGGCATCCACACCGGTTCCGTCTTGCGCGGCGGCGGTGTGGACGAAGAGAACACCTTGCGCGGCCTGGCCGTCAACATCGCCGCCCGCATGGAACAGGCTTCGGCACCCGGCACGTTGCGCGTCAGCCAGGACACGTGGGCACTGGTGCGTGGCCTCTTTGTGGCCGAGCCGCAGGCGCCGCTGCAGGTCAAGGGCTGCGACGAGCCGATCACCAGCTGGCTGGTGCAGCGTGCGCTGCCGCGTGCTTTTGCGCTGTCCAGCCGCGGTGTCGAAGGCCTGCAGACGCCGCTGGTGGGCCGCAGCGCCGAGGTGGCGCAACTGCGCGCCGCGCTGGAGGCGGTGCTACAGACCGGCCGGCCCCGCGCGCTGACGGTGGTGGCGGACGCGGGCCTGGGCAAGAGCCGGCTGCTGCACGACTTCCAAGGCCACCTGGCGGCGCACACGTCGCGCTTGCGGCCGCTGCTGGCGCGCGCTCACCCCGGCAGCGCGCTGCAGCCCTATGGCCTGCTGCGCGACCTGTTGTCGCGACGCCTGGAGATCGCCGACAGCGACAGCGCGGACCTGGCCCGCAGCAAGCTGGTGCAGGGCCTGGCACCCTGGCTGGACCAGGCCGGCGACCCGGCCCCGGAGCTGGTCGGCCAACTGATAGGCCTGGACTTCGCGGCCCACCCCGCCGTAGCGCTGTTTGGCAGCGACGCGCGCCTGCTGCGCAACCGGGCCCTGTCCGCGCTGCGCACGTTCCTGCAGCGCGTGGCCACACGGGAGGGCACGCCCGCGGTGATGTTGCTGGACGACCTGCAGTGGGCCGATGACGCATCGCTGGACGCCTTGCAGGACCTGCTGGGCCACGCCGCCGAAACCCCGCTGCTGTTGTTGATGGGTGCCCGCCCGGGTCTGCTGGAACGCCGCGCCGACTGGGGTCAGGGCCTGCCGGCACACGAGCGCATCACGCTGACGCCGCTGTCCGAAACCGACCGTCACGCCCTTACCGCGCAGTTGCTGAGCCGTCTGCCCCGCCCGCCTGCGGCCCTGCTGCAGTTGATAGAGCAGCGCGCCGAAGGCAACCCCTTCTATGCCGAAGAGTTGGTGAAGATGCTGCTTGACCGCGGCGTGCTGCACCGAGGCAGCGGCGCCTGGACATTCAACGAAGAGCGGCTGCAATCGGAACGCCTGC
>JANOAM010000452.1:0-1554 GCA_031411215.1 Betaproteobacteria bacterium | reverse complement strand
CCGGCCGCAGCCTGGGCGAGAACATCGCTGACGCCACTGTGCTGGACGACAGCGTGATCCGGCCGCTGGACCAGCCGGTCAGCGCCAGCGGCGCGCTGGCGGTGCTGCGCGGCAACCTGGCGCCCGAGGGTGCGGTGATGAAGGCCAGCGCGGCCGATCCGCGCTTCTTCAAGCACCGCGGCCGCGCCCTGGTCTTCGACTCGCCGGCGCAGATGAACGCGGCCTGCGCCGACCTGGACCTGGACGTGGACGAAGACACCGTGCTGGTGCTGCGCCATGCCGGCCCGGTGGGGGCGCCCGGCATGCCGGAATGGGGTGGCCTGCCCATCCCCAAGAAGCTGCTGGCGCGCGGCGTGCGCGACATGGTGCGCCTGTCGGATGCGCGCATGAGCGGCACCCACTACGGCAGCTGCGTGCTGCACATCAGCCCCGAGGCGGCGGTGGGCGGCCCGCTGGCGCTGGTGCGCACCGGTGACGAGATCGCGCTGGATGTCGAGGCGCGCAGCCTCACGCTGTGCGTGGCCGACGCCGAGCTGGCACGCCGCCGCGCCGATTGGCGGCCGCCGCCGCGCCCGGTCACACGCGGCTACACCCGCCTCTACCAGGAGCATGTGACCCAGGCCCACGAGGGCTGCGATTTCGATTTCCTGCAGGGCGACGCGCCCAGCCCCGAGCCGTCGATCTTCTGATCCGGCACCGCCTCCACCCGACTTGAAAGCCCCCCGATGAACGCCTTCCGCCAGATGCTTGCCGCCGGCCCGGGCACTGCGCCCCTGGGCTCTTGGATCATGTCGGCCAGCCCGATCGTGGCCGAGGCCATGGGCCATGCCGGCTTTGCTTGGGTCGTGGTGGACATGGAGCATTCGCCGCTGGATTTCCAGGACGTGGTGCATGTGCTGCAGGCAGTGGCCGGCACGCCCATGCTGCCGGTCACCCGCGTGCCGTGGAACGACATGGTCACGCTCAAGCGGGTGCTGGACGCCGGCGCCACCACCCTGCTGGTGCCCTTCGTGCAGAACGCCGATGAGGCGCAGCGCGCAGTGGCCGCCTGCTTCTACCCGCCCGCCGGCATCCGCGGCATGGCCGGCATGAGCCGGGCTACCCGCTTCGGCACCGTGCCCGATTACTTCAACACCGCCAATGCCGGCCTCTCGGTGATCGTGCAGTTGGAGACAGTGCCGGCGGTAGACGCACTGGAAGCGATTGCCGCCGTGCCGGGGGTGGACGCGCTCTTCCTCGGCCCGGCCGACCTGTCGGGCAGCATGGGCCATGTCGGCCAGCTGACCCATCCGGCGGTGATGGCGGTGATGGCCGATGCGGTCCGGCGCGCCAAGGCGGTCGGCAAGGTCGTCGGCACGGTGGGGGGCACGCCCGAGCTGGTGCGTGAGTACCGCGCGATGGGTTTCGACTTCGTCGCCATCGCATCCGACCTGGGGCTGCTGATGCGTGCGGCCACCGGTGCGGTGCAGGCGCTGGCCCCGGCCGCCGGCGCAGCGGCTGCCGCCGGCGCGCCGTCCAACAGCGGCTATTGAGGGAGCACGCGAATGGCCGCCG
>JANOAM010000451.1:0-2132 GCA_031411215.1 Betaproteobacteria bacterium | reverse complement strand
TGACGAGGCCGAAGCCACGGCCCAGGCGCGGCAACTGCTGGGTCTGTTCCAGGGCACGCTGCCCGAATGGCAAGCCCCCGACGCCCAAGACCTGCGTCACGTCGTGCCGGAAAACCGGCTGCGCGTCTACGACATGCGGCGCGCGCTGCTGGGCCTGTTTGACGTGGGCACGTGCGTGGAACTGCGCGCCGCGTTTGGCCAGGCCGTGATCACCGCTTTCGCACGCCTGGAAGGCCGCGCCGTGGGCGTGCTGGCCAGCAACCCCGCGCATCTGGGCGGCGCGATCGACGCTGACGCGGCCGACAAGGGTGCGCGTTTCATGCAGCTGTGCAACGCCCGCGGCCTGCCCGTGGTGAGCCTGATCGACACACCCGGCTTCATGGTGGGCCCGGCTGCGGAAGAGCAGGGCCAGGTGCGCCACGCCTGCCGGTTGTTCGTCACCGGCGCGGCGCTGCGTGTGCCGGTGTTCAGCGTGGTGCTGCGCAAGGGTTATGGCCTGGGCGCCATGGCCCTGGCCGCAGGCAGCCTGCACGCGCCCGACTTCACGGTCGCCTGGCCCACGGGGGAATTCGGTGGCATGGGACTGGAGGGCGCGGTGCGACTGGGCTACCGCAAGGAACTGGCGGCCGTCGATGGCGCGGCGCGCGAAGCCTTGTTCCAGTCCCTTTTGGCGCGGATGGTGGAGTCGGGCGGTGCGCTCAACATGGCCGCCACGTTGGAGATAGACGCCGTCATCGACCCCGCCGACACACGTGCCTGGCTGGCGCGGGGCCTGGCGGGTGCGAAGCTGCGGGAGACATCGGCACGTTTCATAGACACCTGGTAAGCCCGACGACACCCAACCGACCCACGGCCATGCACACCGACGATCTGGCCCGCCAATTCACCGCTGTGCGGCAAGCCACGCTGGCGCTGGCGGCGCCCTTGTCGGAAGCCGACTGCCAGGCCCAGTCCATGCCCGACACCAGCCCGGTGAAGTGGCACCTGGCGCACACCACCTGGTTCTTCGAGACCTTTGTGCTGGAGCGTTTCGAGCCGGGCTTCAAGCCGCACCACCCGGCCTACCGTGTGCTGTTCAACAGCTACTACCAGGGCGTGGGCGAGCAGCACGCAAGGCCGCAGCGGGGTTTGATCACCAGGCCAGACAGGGCCGGCATCCGCGCCTACCGCGCAGCGGTGGACACGCGGATGCTGGAGCTGCTGCGCGGTGACCTACCCGCCGAGTTGACAGACCTCGTTGCCCTGGGTCTGCAGCATGAACAGCAGCACCAGGAATTGATCCTGACGGACCTGCTGCACCTGCTGTCCTGCAACCCGCTGGCGCCGGTCTACCGGCCGCGGCCGGCTTTGTCCACGCCGCCGCCTTTGGCGCAGGACGTGGCGCTGGACTTCGTGCCCCAGGCCGGCGGCCTGGTCGAGACCGGCCATGCCGGCGAAGGTTTTGCCTTCGACAACGAGACGCCACGCCACCGCCGATGGCTGGAACCGTGTGCGCTGGCCAACCGCCTGGTGACGAATGCCGAATGGCTGGCCTTCATGGCCGACGGTGGCTACACACAGCCGCGCTGGTGGTTGAGCGCGGGCTGGGACTGGGTGCGTGCTCAGCAAGCCAAAGCGCCGCTGCACTGGCGCCAGGTGGACGGCCCTTGGCACAGCTTCTCCCTGCACGGCCTGGCGCCCGTGGACCCGCTTGCGCCCGTGGTGCACGTGAGCCTGTACGAAGCCGACGCCTTCGCCGCCTGGATGGCCGCACAAGCGGGCCAGCCGTTGCGCCTGCCCACCGAAGCGGAGTGGGAGCACGCCGCCGCACCGCTGGCCGCAGCCGCCACCACACAAGGCCGCTTTGTGCACAGCGGCCTGTTGCAGCCCCAGCCCGCACCCGGTGGCACAGGCCTGCAGCAACTCTTTGGCGACGTGTGGCAATGGACCCGCAGTGCCTACGCACCGTACCCGGGCTTCCGCCCCTGGACCGGCGCCGTGGGTGAATACAACGGCAAGTTCATGGCCAACCAGTTTGTGCTGCGCGGCGGCTCCATCGCCACGCCGCGTTCGCACATCCGCGCCAGCTACCGCAACTTCTTCCCGGCCGACGCACGCTGGCAGTTCATGGGCCTGCGGCTGGCCCGGGACGG
>JANOAM010000450.1:0-2194 GCA_031411215.1 Betaproteobacteria bacterium | reverse complement strand
TCCACCTCGGCGTAGGGCATCTGGCTCAGCAGGTGATGGATGCAGTTCAGCCGTGCCGTCTTCTTGTCGTCGGCCGGCACGATCCACCACGGCGCCTCGGCGATGTGGGTGCGCTCCAGCATCACTTCCTTGGCCTTGGTGTATTCCTCCCAGCGGCGGCGCGACTCCAGGTCCATCGGACTCAGCTTCCACTGCTTCAGCGGGTCATGGATGCGGCCCAGGAAGCGCACACGCTGCTCGTCGTCGGAGATCGAGAACCAGTACTTGATCAGCTGGATGCCGCTGCGCGCCAGCATGCGTTCGAACTCGGGTGCCGAGCGGAAGAACTCTTCGTACTGGTCGTCGCTGCAAAAGCCCATGACACGCTCGACGCCGGCGCGGTTGTACCAGCTGCGGTCGAACAGCACGATCTCGCCGCCGGCCGGCAGGTGCGACACGTAACGCTGAAAGTACCACTGCGTGCGCTCGCGGTCGTTGGGCGCAGGCAGCGCGGCCACACGGCACACGCGTGGGTTCAGCCGCTGCGTGATGCGCTTGATGACACCGCCCTTGCCGGCCGCGTCGCGGCCCTCGAACAGGATCACCACCTTGTGCTTCGTGGCCACCACCCAGTCCTGCAGCTTCACCAGTTCTGCCTGCAGGCGGAACAGTTCACGGAAGTAGCGCCGCCGCGCGTCTTTGTCGGCGTCAGAGAGTTCGGCCAACCCGCCATCGGCGTCGCGCTCTTCGTTGCGGTCGTCAAATTCGAGTTCGAGTTCCTCGTCGAAATCGTCGCGCAGGTCTTCGTGGACGCGGCGCACCAGTTCTTCGTCGGACTTGCTCAAGCTTGGCTTTCGTGGCGATCGGGTTTGATGGCCGAAGACCCTAAGCACGCAAGATGGCAAGGTCATGACAGGTTGCCTCCCCACGCGTCACGGGCCTGTCACGGCTTTGCCGCCGAACGGACAAGGCCGTGTCACGCCCGCGGCACAACATGGCCACGGACATGAACCTTTCCTCATTGCGCGACCGACTGCTGCTGCAGGAAGACCTGAACTTCCTGCTCACCAACCGCCTGCCCCGCCACGCGCTGACGCGTTTCATGGGCTGGTACAGCCGCATCCAGAGCCCGCTGCTGACGCGCCTGTCTCTCGGTGTGTGGCGGCTGTTCACGGACCTGGACCTGTCGGAGTCGAAGCAACAACGCTTCAACAGCCTGCATGCCTGCTTCACCCGCGAACTGAAGCCGGGGGCGCGTACCGTGGACACGACGCCCGGCACGCTGGCCAGCCCGTGCGACGCCATCGTCGGCGCTTGCGGTGTGGTGGACCAAGGCCTGGTGCTGCAGGCCAAGGGCTTCCCCTACCGCATGAGCGAACTCTTCGGCCGCGCCGACCGCTGCCTGCCCTTCCAGGACGGCACCTACATCACGCTGCGCCTGACCAGCAGCATGTACCACCGCTTCCACGCACCGCATGACGCCACGGTGGAACAGGTCAGCTACATCAGCGGCGACACCTGGAACGTCAACCCATTGCCTTGAAGCGGGTGCAGCGCCTGTTCTGCCGCAACGAACGTGCCGTGATCCGCCTGCGCCTGAAGGATGGCACAGCTGAAGACACGCCCATGGCGCTGGTGGCCGTGGCGGCCATCCTGGTGGCGAGCATCCGGCTGCACTGCCTGGACGTGCTGCTGCACCTGCGTTACGGCGGGCCCGTCGACATGCCCTGCAACACCGCCGTCAGCAAGGGCCAGGAGCTGGGCTGGTTCGAACACGGCTCCACCATCATCGTCTTCGTGCCGCCCGGCTTCGCGCTGGCGCCGGGCATTGCGGACGGCACGTGCATCCGCATGGGCCAGGCGCTGCTGGTCCGCAACCCGTCACCGGACTGACCGGGCGCTGTCACAGGCCCGTCGCGCCGCCCAACGAGCATCACGACTCATGCGCCGCGACGAACTCCCCAGCCTGGCCACAGACACCGACGATCCGGAGTCCGAGCCGGCACGCAAGCTGCGCGTGCGCACGGTCTGGATCTCCGACCTGCACCTGGGCACACCCGGCTGCCAGGCCGGTGCGCTGCTGGACTTCCTGCGCACGGTGGAGTGCGACACCTTGTTCCTGGTCGGCGACATCATTGACGGTTGGCAGCTGCGCCGCAGCTGGTACTGGCCGCAATCACACAACGACGTGGTGCAAAAGCTGCTGCGCAAGGCG